>JAJYDP010000174.1 GCA_021777365.1 Chloroflexota bacterium
ATCCAGGAATTGCCAGGAGAAGTAGAACTCCGTCCAGCCCGCGATGAAACCGAAGAACGCGGTCACCGCCAGGACCGGCGTGGAGAGCGGCAGGATGACGTGCCAGAAGGTCTGCAGCCGGCCGGCGCCATCCACCGCCGCCGCCTCTTCCAGGTCACGCGGGATCGTGTCGATGTAGCCCTTCATGTTCCAGATCGCGAACGGGAGCTGGCCGGAGGTCACCGCCAGGGCCACGCCGAAGAGCGAGTCACGCAGGTTGAACGTGCCGATCTGGATCTTGCTGAGCATCACGTAGAGCGGCGCGAGGGTCGCGATCGCGGGGAGCATCAGGACCGCCAGCACCCCGATCATGAGCGTCTCGCGACCGCGGAAGGTCAGGCGGGAGAACGCGTAGGCGGCCAGCACCCCGAGGCCCACGCTCGCCACCGAGATGACCACGGCGATGAAGAGGCTGTTGGCGGCCAGCTGCGGGAACGAGACCGGGTTCTGGGTCGGCTGCGCGATGACCTGGGCGAACGCCGCGAGCGACGCGCCCGGCGGGATGAGGGTGAGGCCGTCGGGGCGAGCGATGTTGCGGGGGTCGATCGCCATGCTGACGATCCACAGGATCGGGAAGATCACCGTGAGCGCGATGAACAGGCAGACGAGCTGCAGGATCAGCTGGCGCCGGAGCGGAAGCCGGCGTCCGCGCTGCGTGCGCTCGGCGGCGATCGCACGCGGTGCCGCCTGGGTCACGGCGCCGGTCTGGACGGTCATGGCCGGTTCCTCCGGGGAGCGACGGGGTCACGCATCGAACTGCGCCGTCGCTTTCGCGAGCCGGTTCGTCACCAGGGTGATCGCCAGCAGGATGAAGAACTGGAACACGGCGAAGGCCGCGGCGACACCGTAGAGCTGCTGCTCGTTGACCAGGCGATAGGCGGTCGTCACGAGCAGCTCGGTCTGGCCGAAGGGGCCGCCTCCCGACATGAAGTACGAGAGGTAGAAGAGGTTGAACGTGATCACGAAGCCGTAGATGGCGTACGGCAGCATGGCGGGGCGCAGGAACGGCAGCGTGACCGCCCGGAACTTGGCCCAGGCCCCCGCGCCGTCCATCTCGGCCGCCTCGTACAGCTCGTTGGGGATGCTCTGCAGGGCGCCCGTGGCCACCACCGAGTTGAGCGGCCAGCCCAGCCAGACGTTCGCCGCCAGGAGGGCGAAGTACGCCAACGGCAGCACGAACGGGCCGGCGGAGATGATGGGGTTGGGCTGGTTGAGCCAGTCGAGGTTGAAGCCCCCCGGTGGCAGCCGGAAGATGATGTCGACCAGGAAGTTGATGGCCCCGTTCGTCGGGTCGAACATGTCGCGCCAGACGGTGGCCACGATGATCTGGGGGATCACCACCGGGATGATGTAGAGCGCGCGGTACGTGCGCTTGAACCAGAGCCCCGGGGTGTTGAGGATGATCGCGATCAGCACCCCCAGCACGACGTGGATCACGACGTTCGAGAGTGCCCACCAGAGGTTGAAGACGAGCACCCGCATGAAGTCGAAGTTGGGGATGACGATGTTGTTCTGCAGGATGCGCAGGTAGTTCTGCCACCCCACGTAGGCCGGCGCGGGTGCGTGCGGATTGAGGTTCTTCAGCCCGTAGTCCGTGAAGGACATCCAGACCTGGAAGACGAGCGGGTAGAAGGTGATGACCAGCATCACCAGGAGCGCGGGCAGGAGGAACAGGTAGGCGGTGCGCGCGTTCTGCGTGCGCCGCCACCAGGAGCGAGGCGGCGGCGCCGCCATCGATGCCTGGGCACTCACCGGTCCACCTCCCGCGCGCGCATCGGTGCTTCCTCCCCTGCCGGTGCGCAGGGGACGCCGGAAGACCGGCGTCCCCTCGCTGCCGTGACCGCTGGACGAGACCAGGGGTCAGACGTTACTAGAGACCGTTGGCCTTATCCATCTGCTGGCAGGCCGTGGCGACCAGCGCCGACGTCGAGCCACCCTTGTCGATGGCCGCGGCGAGCGCGTTCCCGAAGGGGGTCCAGTAGTTGTCGAGCTGCTTGGCGGTGGGCCGCGGGAAGCCGGTCTTGTAGGCGTTCGCGAAGCCCTGGCTGATCGGGTTGCTGAAGGTCACGCCGGCGATCGCGGGGATGTGGCCGGCCTGGTCGGCGAAGATCTGCTCATTGGCCTGGGAGTCCATCTCGATCGCGAACTTGACGGCCAGGTCCACGTTCGCCGAGTTCTTGTTGATGTAGTAGCCGTCGGGGGCCACGAGCGGGCCGAAGGCGCCGGCAGGACCGGTCGGGCCGGGGGCCACCGCGAGCTTGCTGCCGAGGGCCTTCTCGAAGTTGCCGGACTGCCAGGGGCCGTCGATGAAGCCGGCGATCTTGCCGGCCACGAAGTCGGCCGCGGCGGCGGTGTCGTTCTGGTACATGTGCATGCCGGCGGCCTTGGCCTTCTGGAGCCAGGCCAGGGCGTCGGCCACGCCGGAGTTCGCCGTGGCGGCGCACTTGCCGGTGTTGGGATCGAGGATGGTGCCGCCGAACGACTGGAAGAGGCCCCACAGGTAGTACGAGCCGCCGCCGTTGGCGCCGTAGACCCAGCCGAGCTTGCTCGCGTCCTTCAGCCAGTCATCGGTGGTGACCGGCGGGGTGGGGAGCAGCGAGGTGTTGTAGAAGAGCGCGACGCCCTTGATCGACTCGGGGATGGCGTAGAGCTTGCCGTCCACCGTGTCGGCCTGGATCGCGGCCTGTGAGATGTTGCTCAGCTGCGGCAGGTACGAGGTCAGGTCGGCGAGCAGGCCGGCGCGGGCCTCCTTGGCCATGCTGTCGTTGGGGGCGATGTAGAGATCCGGCACGCCGCTGTTGGCGGCCGACGTCTCGAACTTGGTGAACAGGTTGTTGAAGGGGATGTCGACCCGCGTGACGTTCAGGCCGGGGTTGGCGGCCTGGACGTTGGCCAGGATCTGCTTGAACGCGGTGATCTCGGCGTTGCCGGAGGCGCCGTAGGCCTCCCAGAGGGTGAGGTTGCCCGTGAGCGGGGCCTGGGCGGCCGCGCTCGCCGGGGCCGCGGCGCTCGCCGGGGCGGCGGCACTCGCGGGCGCGGCGGCACTGGCCGCCGGAGCCGCGGCGCTGGCCGCGGGGGCCTGGGTCGGGGCGGTGGTCGCGGCGCTCGAGCACGCGCCCGCCACGACGGCCAGCGTCGCCAGGACGCTTGCCAGCTTCATGGATCGCATCGGGTTGCTTGTCCTCCCATGTGCCGGGCGATGCCCGGCCTCCACACCATCTCCCGCACGCGGCGGGATCATCCTCGGTCCCCGGCCCGTTGCCGGACCGGGTCTCCCAGGGCGCCTCAGGCGCCGGGCGTCACGTCCGTTCCACCTCCTCGCGACCAGCGGCGGCCGGCGGGACGGCGGTCGATCGCCGCACCACGAGCCGTGTCTTCAGGACCCGATGAGGCGCGGGGGTCGCGGCCTTGCCGCCCAGCTCCTCGAGGAGCAGGCGGGCTGCCTCCTCACCCTTGCGCCGCACGGGCTGGTGGACCGTCGTCAATGGCGGGTCGGAGAACCTTCCGACCGGCAGATCGTCGAACCCGACGATGCTGAGATCCCTCGGCACGCGCAGCCGCAGGTGCCGGCTGGACTGCAGCACGCCGATGGCCACGGCGTCGCTCATGGCCAGCACGGCGGTGGGCCGCAGGCCGTCCTCCCAGGCCCGCAGGAAGGCGGCCTCGCCACCCTCGAACGTGGCCGGGGCCACGACCACGGCGTCGGGTCCGAGCTCGATCCCGGCTGCGCCCAGGACCGCCTCGTAGCCGCGCAGGCGGCGGCCCATCACGCCCTCGTGCTGACCCTCGGGCCCCGCCACCGGACCCTCGCCCGCCACCGGTCCCTCGACGGCGATCACGAGGATCCGGCGATGCCCCAGGTCGACCAGGTGCTGGGCGGCCGCCCGGGCACCGCCCTCGTCGTCCACCTCGACCGCCGCGTGCTCGGGCCACGCGGGCGCGTCCACCAGCACCATCGGGAGGTCGGCATGGCGGATCGCCTCGATCTCGGGGTGCGTCTCGTCGAGGCCGAGCGCCACCACGCCGTCCACGGTGGCGCGGTCCAGCGCCCTGGCCAGCGATCCCCGGAGCGGCGAGATCATGAGGAGCCCGAACCCGCCCTCCTCGAGGACCGACGCGACACCTTCGGCGAAATAGGAGAAGAAGGGGTTGGCGTAGACCTGGCTGAGGGGCTGCGGGGTGAGGACGCCGATGGTCATGGTGCGGCGGGCGGACAGCATGCGGGCGACCGGGTGCGGCCGGTAGCCCATCTCCGCGGCCACGCTCCGGATCCGTTCCGCCGTCTCCGCGCGCAGGCGCTCCGGATTGTTGAACGCGAACGAGACCGACGCCTTGCTGACGCCGGCGACCTGTGCGACGTCGGCGATGCGGGGGCGCCTGGGTCGGGTCTCGGTCACGATCGCTCCCGGCCGCGCGTCATCGACGCGCGTCACCACGTGGCTGGCTGCGGCACCTGCGAACCGGCCGGCGGGCACGGCACGGCCCGTCCCTGCGGCCCGGTGACCGGCCGGGGGCCGCCGTGGCGACCCTCGGCCGAGGAGGAGACACCGGATCTCGAGGATCTGGGTGGGTGCTGGCCCGGTTTACTGAACCGGTTTAGTCGGCAGTTTAGTGATCGGTGGATGGATGTCAATACCATTGCAGCCGCGAATTGCGGCGTGTCACCCGCGCCACACCGGTGCCGCGACCCGTCACCCTCGAACGCCGGCCGCGGGGACCCGTGGCAGAATCGCGGGGATGGTCTCGACCCTCCGCGAGATGCCGGCAGGAGTCCGACGCTTCCTCGCCTGCACGCGCTTCGGGGCGGGTTGCCCGGGCGCCGTCCTCGCGGTCGCCCTCTCCGCCGGCGTCTTCCCTGTCGCCGCGTGCCCGCCATTCCTCTTCCGCGGCCTGTTCCGCGACCTTCCGGGCGCCGTGGCGCGCGCCCGGTGCAACGAGGTCTGAACGATGCGTTTCGTCCGGTTCCGTGACGTCCACCCGTCGGAGCGGTCCGCGGGGATCGGCCTCGACCTGCCCGAGCGGCCCCGGCTGGGCCTCCAGTTCGATCCGGGCGCGGACGGTCGCGGCGGTCGGATCCTCCCGCTCGATGCCCTGCCGGGCGTGACGGACGACGAGGACCGGGCGCGCGCCGTGGACGCGGCGGATCTCGCCGCCTACCTCGGCGCCGACCCGCAGCTGGCGGCCGCCCGGGCCGGGCTGGAGCGGCTCGCCGATCCGTCGCCGTTCCTGGTTCCCGCGACGGACGTGCGGCTGCTCGCGCCCGTCCATCGCCCCGGGAAGATCGTCTGCGTCGGCTACAACTACCGCGAGCACCTGGGGGAGCAGGGAATGCCGATCCCGGACCGGCCGTCCCTCTTCGCCAAGTGGGCGAACGCGGTGGTCGGGCACGGCGATTCGGTCGTTCGTCCGGAGGTGACCGACGCGCTCGACCTGGAGGCCGAGCTGGCGGTGGTGATCGGCACGCGGGCGCACCGGGTGCCGGAGCTGCTCGCGCTGGCGCACGTGGCCGGGTGGACCGCCGTCAACGACATCTCGGCCCGCGACCTGCAGGGCTCGAAGCCGGCACTCAAGCCCGGCGCACGGGGCGACGGGCAGTGGGTGCGCGCGAAAGGCTCCGACACGTTCCTGCCGATGGGACCCGCGGTGGTGACCATCGACGAGATGCCCGACGTGTCCGACGTCGCGATCCGGTCCTGGCGCTCGACGGCGGGCGAGCCACCGACGCAGATGCAGGACGGGACCACGCGGACGATGCTCTTCGGGGTGGCACGGCTGATCGAGTTCATCTCCGCCGTCATCACGCTCGAACCGGGCGACGTGATCGCCACCGGCACGCCGTCGGGGGTGGGCGTCTGGCGGACACCGCCGGTCTTCCTCGAGCCCGGCGACGTCGCGAGCGTGGAGGTGGCCGGGATCGGGCGGATCGACAACCCGGTCGTCGCCGCGGACGGCAGCGTCCCCCGGGGCTCGCCGGCGGCGGCGATGCTGACGCAGGGATAGGCCGGCAGGCATGAACATGCCCGCGGGCGGGGCCGGCCCGGGGGCGGAACGCAGCTCGCGGGCGGAACGAGGCCCGCGGGCGTCACGGGGCCCGAGGCAGGGCCCGGCCCACAGGAGGACGAACATGTCCGACACGATCGCAGGTTCGCCGCAGGCACCGGGCGCATCGGGGGCCGCATCCACCGCGCCCGGCGCCCCGACCTCGGCCGGAACCGCCACCTCGTCCGGCCGACCCGACCCCCTCGGCTTCCTCGGCGAGGAGCTCGCCGAGCTCCAGGCGAAGCACCTGTACCGGCCGCTCCGCGTCATGACGGGTGCGCAGGCGCCGGAGACCGTCATGGACGGCCGGCCCGTGATCAGCCTCTCGTCGAACAACTACCTCGGGCTGGCCACGCACCCGCACCTGGTCCAGGCAGCGCTCGACGCGGTCCGGGATCTCGGCGTGGGGAGCGGCGCGGTGCGCACCATCGCCGGGACCATGGAGCTGCACCAGGAGCTGGAGCGGCGGCTGGCCGCCTTCAAGCACACCGAGGCAGTGCTGACCTTCCAGTCGGGGTTCACCGCCAACAGCGGCGTCATCCCGACCATCACCGGCGAGCGCGACCTGATCGTCAGCGACGAGCTCAACCACGCGTCGATCATCGACGGGGTGCGGCTCTCGAAGGCATCGCGGGCCGTCTTCCCGCACCGCGACGTGGACGGCCTGGAGACGGTGCTGCGCGACGCCCGGGCGAAGGGCCGCGTCCCGGGCGCGGCCGGATCGCCGGAATCGTCGGGCCCCTACGAGCACATCCTGGTGATCACCGACGGCGTCTTCTCGATGGACGGCGATATCGCGCCGCTCCCCGGCATCTGCGAGGTGGCCGAGCGATACGAGGCGGCGGTGATGGTCGACGACGCGCACGCATCGGGCGTGCTCGGGCGCAACGGCCGCGGCACGATCGATCATTTCGGGGTGCACGGCCGGGTCGACGTCCAGGTCGGCACGCTCTCCAAGGCGGTCGGCGTCCTGGGCGGATACGTGGCCGGGCGGCAGCACCTGCGCGACTACCTGATCCAGCGTTCGCGGCCGTTCCTGTTCAGCACGTCCCATCCGCCGGCCGTGGCCGCCGCCTGCCTCGCCGCCATCGACGTGCTGGAGCAGGAACCGGAGCGGATCGAGCGGCTCTGGGCCAACACGCGCTTCTTCAAGGCGGGACTGCAGGAGCTGGGCTTCGACACGGGCGTGAGCGAGACGCCGATCACCCCGGTGATCGTGCGGGACTCGGAGAAGGCGGGCCGCATGAGCGACCGGCTCTTCGAGCTCGGCATCTTCGCGCAGGCGGTGGTCTACCCGACGGTCGCGATCGACAAGGCCCGCATCCGCACCATCGTGACCAGCGAGCACACCCGCGACCAGCTCCAGCAGTGCCTGGACGCCTTCGCCACCGTCGGCCGCGAGCTTCGAGTGATCTGAGGGACTGGCGGGCCGACCCGGCAGGGCGGCGCCACGCCTCACGTGCCTGCCAGGCGGCCAGGTGGGTGCCACGCCGCCAGGTGCGTGCCACGCGGCCAGGTGCCTGCCACGCGGGCACGTGCCTGCCACGCCGCCAGGTGCGTGCCACGCGGGCACGTGCGCGGGGCGCGCGGGGCGCGCGGGCGGCGGTGCGCGACCCAGGTGGTCGCGAACACTTCTTGACCAACGTCCGTGGGGTGAACGCGGGACGATCGTTCCGACCGGCGCGCCGGATCTCGAGCAGCTGGTTGCCTCGGACGAGCCCCAATCCGTGCGTGGCGCCGCGCGTCCACGTCACCTGCGGCAGGGAGCAGCCCGCCGCAGCGGCGCCATTGTCCGTCTCGCGTTCACCGGGCGGACGATGGTCAGGAACGACAGCCCCGCGACGGAGGTATCGGGCCGGGCCAGCCAGCGGTTCATGGTCCGGGCATCGGCCGGGTAGGCATGGCGGAGCACGGCTTGGTGCATCGCGACCCGCCGTCTGTTCCCGTGGCTCTCCTCGAGCACCACCCACGTCGCGACGACGCTCGGCCGCCATCCGCGGTCGCGGGCAACGACCGGCGCGAGCCGGCGCTTGCGATCGAGCGCGGCAAGCAGGTCCTGCAGGTCGACCAGCTCGCTCTTGAGCTCGATGACGAGCAGCGCCCGTCGTTCGGCATGCCAGGCCAGCAGGTCGATCGACCCGCGCTCGCCGTACACGGAGAAGGACGCCTCCGCCACGAACTGCCAGCCGGGGGCACGGGCGAGACGCCGCGCCAGCTGGTCCTGCATCGCGGCGTGCCGCTGGTCGAGGAGGCGCGCGAGCTCGCCGCTCCGCCACTGGAGGTCGACCGACGCGCGTGCCCCGAGTGCGGCGGCGATACGGCGGATCCCGCCGAGCGTCATCGCGTCGATATGGCCGCTCTCCATCCGGGACACGGTCGCGCGCGAGCAGTGGGCCTCCGTCGCCAGGTCCGCCTGGGTCCAGGCCCGCCTGACGCGGAGTGCCCGGACCGCCGAGCCGGCTCGCTGGTCGTCCACGCGGGCGATTGTCCCGGCCGGCCATCACCGCTGGCTTGTCGCGGGCTTGCCGGCGGGTTCACGGCGTGGTCCCAGCGCGTAGAAGGGACCGTTGACGGCGCACCCCGATCTGCCCGACGCCCGCGCCCCCG
>JAJYDP010000175.1 GCA_021777365.1 Chloroflexota bacterium
ATCCCCATCTCGAAGCCGGACATCGGTGCCGCGGAGGAGGCGGCCGTCCTGGACGTGCTCCGGTCCGGCATGCTCGCCATGGGGCGGAAGACCGCCGAGTTCGAGGCGGCCTGGGCCGAGTACTGCGGCGTCCGCCACGCCGTGATGATGTCCAACGGGACGGTGACCACCGAGGCGATCCTGCGCGGGCTGGGGATCGGGCCCGGCGACGAGGTGATCACGGTCAGCTTCAGCTTCAACGCGACCGTCAGCACCATCCTGCAGGTCGGCGCCACCCCCGTCTTCGTGGACGTCCGCGAGTCGGACTTCACCATGGACCCCGACCTGGTCGAGGCGGCGATCACGCCCCGCACGCGGGCGATCATGCCGGTGCACCTCTACGGGCTCATGGCGGATATGGCTGCGCTGGGCGACATCGCGACGCGACATGGCATCCACCTGGTCGAGGACGCGGCCCAGGCGCATGGGGCCACCTTCCAGGGACGGCGGGCCGGGTCGTTCGGGCCTGCGATGTTCAGTCTCTATGCCACCAAGAACCTGATGACCGGCGAGGGTGGGCTGGCCACCACCGACGACGACGAGCTCGCCGACCGCCTCCGCCTGTACCGCAACCACGGGATGCGGCGCCGCTACTACCACGACGAGCTGGGGACGAACTTCAAGCCGACCGACCTCGCGGCCGCCCTCGGCCTGGCCCAGCTCCCGCGGCTCGACGAGCGGACCGCGCGCCGACGCCGCAACGCGGAGATCCTGACCGCCGGCCTGGACGGGTACCTGACCCCGGCCGTGCCCGCCGGGCGGGAGCACGTGTGGCACCAGTACACCATGCGCTTCCCCGGCGAGCGCCAGCGGGTGGCGGACGGTCTTGCCGAGCGCGGTGTCGGGACGCTCATCTACTACCCCGTGCCCATCCACCGGCAGGCATACCTGCAGCGGTACGTGCCCGGTGCCGCGGACCTGGACCTCCCGGTGACCGACCGGCTGGCCGACGAGGTGCTCTCGATCCCCGTCCATCCCATGCTCTCCGACGAAGACCTGCAGACGATCGTCGACGCGATCCGCGCGGTGGCCAAGCCCGCGGGGCACGCGACCGGGACGGCCGCGTCGAGCGCCGCCCCCTCGATCGCAGGCCGACCCGGAGGTGGCGCGCGGTGAGCACCGGGGCCGTGCTCCGCGTGGGCCTCGCCGGGCTCGGCTCGATGGGGCGCAACCACCTGCGCAACCTCGCCGCCCGCGACGACGTCACGCTGGTGGCGATCGCGGATCCCAACGAGGAGGTCCTCCTCCCCAGCGCCGAGCAGACCGGCGCCCACCCCTACGCGGACCCGGCCCAGATGCTCGACAGCGAGGCGCTGGACGCGCTGGTGGTCGCGGCGCCCACCACGCTCCACCACCAGATCGCCCTCCACGCCATCGACCGCGGCGTCCCCGTGCTGGTCGAGAAGCCGCTGGCCACCACGGTCGCGGAGGGGCGCGAGCTGGTGGAGGCCGCGGCCCGGCGCCGCGTCCTGCTGCAGGCCGGCCACATCGAGCGCTTCAACCCGGCCGTCCTCGCCCTCGGCGAGCGTCTCAAGGCGGGGGCGCTGAGCCGCATCTTCAGCATCAAGACCCTGCGGGCCGGGCCGTTCCCGGCACGCATCCGGGACGTGGGGGTGGCCGTCGACCTGGCCACCCACGACGTGGACATCATGTGTCACCTGGCCGGCGCCCGGCCCGACCGCGTCTATGCCGAGACCACCCAGCACGTCCACACCAGCCACGAGGACCTGGTCTTCGGCCTGCTCCACTTCCCCGGCGGGACGGTGGGGATCCTCGACGTGAACTGGCTCACCCCCGAGAAGCAGCGCCGCGTGACGGTGCTCGGCCCGGAGGGGATGTTCCAGGTCGACTACCTGTCCCAGACGCTCACCTTCACGCGCGGGGCGGCGGAGCTCAGCCCGACGTACCTGGACGGCTACGCGCCGACCTTCGCCGGCGAGACCGTGCAGCTCCCCGTCACGCCGGCCGAGCCGCTCCGCCGCGAGCTGGACGCGTTCTTCGACGCGATCCGGAGCGACGGGCCGGCCGCCATCCCCGGCGCCGACGGCCTGTGGGCCGTGGCGCTGGCCAACCTGCTGCTCGAATCCGCGGCGGCCCACCGGCCGGTCGCGGTGCATCCTCCGGAGGTTCCCCAGGCATGACCCAGTTCGTCCATCCCTGGCGAGGCGATCCCGAGACCGTCGGGACGGTCGCCGTCATCGGGATGGGGAAGATCGGGCTCCCGCTCGCCGCCCAGTACGCCGGGCACGGGTGGCACGTGATCGGCGTCGACGTCCAGCCCTGGGTGGTCGAGACACTCAACCGGGGCCGGGTGCACTTCGCCGAGGAGCCGACGCTCGCCGAGCGCATCGCCGAGGCGCACGCCGCCGGCCGCTTCCGCGCGACCACGTCGCACGCCGAGGCCACCCGCGACGCGGACGTGGTCGTGATCATCGTGCCGGTGATGCTCTCCGACACCAAGGAGCCCGACTACCGCTACATCGACCCCGCGACGACGGCCGTGGCCGGCGGGCTGCACCAGGGCGTCCTGGTCCTCTACGAGACGACGCTCCCGGTGGGCGACACGAGGGATCGCTTCGGGCCCATGCTCGAGGCCGCCAGCGGCCTTGCGGCAGGAGACCCGGAGGCCGGCTTCCTGCTCGCCTTCAGCCCGGAGCGCGTCTACAGCGGCCGCGTCTTCCACGACCTGGACACCTATCCCAAGCTCGTCGGCGGAGTGGATGCGGCGAGCGGCGCCCGGGCCGCCGCGTTCTACCGGAGCGTGGTGCCGGCGGAGGTCTGGCAGCTCTCCACCGCCGAGGCCGCCGAGTTCGCGAAGCTGGCCGAGACCACCTACCGGGACGTGAACATCGCGCTGGCGAACCAGTTCGCCGAGTACGCGGAGCGGATGGGCGTCGACATCCTGGAGGTCATCCGCGGGTCGAACAGCCAGCCGTTCAGCCACATCCATCAGCCGGGCATCGGGGTGGGCGGCCACTGCATCCCGGTCTACCCGCACTTTCTGATCAGCCGGGCCCCCGAGCTGACCCTGCCGGCCCTCTCCCGCCAGGTGAACGACGGGCAGGTGGGGGCGGCCGTCGCCGCGCTCGAGCGCGAGCTCGGCCCGCTGGAGGGGACACCGGTCCTGGTGCTCGGGCTCACCTACCGGGAGGACGTCAAGGAGCTGGCGTACACGCGCGCCATCCCGCTGATCGACCGGCTCTCGTTCCACGGTGCCCGGGTCTCGGCGTACGACCCGCTGCTCACCGACGAGGAGGTGGCGCGCACCGGGGCCGCGCCGTGGCACTGGGGCGACCGGGCGCCGTTCCGCGCCGTGGTGGTCCAGACCGGGGCGCGGCAGTTCCGCTCGCTCGACCCGGCCTGGTTCCCCGACCTGGCGGTGGTCTTCGACGGGCGCAACGCCGTGCGCGACCTGGCGCTCCCCGAGCGCGTCGCGTACGTCGGCGTGGGGGTGCCCGATCCCCGGGCGGCCCGCCGGGTCCGCCGCACCGCTGCCGCCGGGAGCGGCGGCCGCCGCTGAGATGGACGGCGTGGCTGGCTCCCCGGCGCCATCGGCCACGTCCGTGACCGCGATCCCGCGAGGGCGGCTGCCATGAAGCTGGCGTGCGTCGTGGGGACGCGGCCGCAGATCATCAAGGCCGCTGCCGTGTGGCCGGCACTGCACCGCGACCACCGCGCGTTCCTGGTCGACACCGGCCAGCACTACGACGAGGAGCTCGCCGGGCACTTCTTCGGGGAGCTCCGCCTCCCGCCGCCAGCCCACCAGCTCGGGGTGGGGAGCGGCAGCCCGGCCCGCCAGGTGGCGGCCATGATCGATCGGCTCGAGCCCCTCCTGCTGGACGACCGGCCGGACGCCGTGGTGGTGTTCGGGGACACGAACTCCACGCTGGCCGGGGCGCTCGTCGCCGCGAAGCTGGAGCTGCCGCTGGCGCACGTCGAGGCGGGACTCCGGTCCTTCGACCGCCGCATGCCCGAGGAGATCAACCGGGTGGTGGTGGACCACCTCGCCGGCCTCCTGTTCGCCCCCAACGAGGGCGCGGCGGCGAACCTGCGCGCGGAGGGGATCGGTGGGGGCCCGGCTCGCTCGATCGGCGGTCCCTCCCGGGGCGCCCGCACCGCGGATGGCGCTCGTACCGCCGCGGACGTCGGCACGTCCCGCGACGTCCGCGTGGAGGTCGTGGGGGACCTGATGCAGGACCTCTGCGCGGCCACGCTCGACGCGGTTCGTGATCCGGCCTCGGTCGGACGGCACGCCCCGGGGGGCATCGCGTCCCTGGGGCTGGTGCCGGGGGAGTACCTGTTCGCCACGGTGCACCGGGCCGAGAATCGGGATCCCGATGCGCTGCGCGCCTGGCTGGCGCTGCTGGGATCGCTCGACCGCCCGGTGGTCCTGGCGCTCCACCCCGGGACCCGGCGGGTCATCGACGAGCACGACTGCGTCCTGCCCGGCAACGTGCACGAGGTGCCGCCGCAGGGATATCGCACCACCCTGGCGCTCCAGCTCCACGCGGGCGCCGTGGTGACGGACTCCGGAGGCGTGCAGCGGGAGGCCGCCTGGCTGGGAACGCCCGCACTGATCCTCCGCGAGAGCACCGAGTGGCCGGAGACGCTCGAGGCGGCCGGGGGGCACAGCGCGCTGGTCGGCCGCGACGCGGCACGGGCCCTGGCGGCGCTCGCGCGCCTCGCACCGCGGGCCGACGCCGCACGTGCCGCACGCGATCGCGCCCGCTGGGCCAGCGTGCAGGAGTCCGGCGCCGCCGACGCGATCTCCGCCTCGCTGGGGGCCTGGCTCGCGCGCTGACGCGGGACCATCGGCCCACGGAATCCCCCGCATGAGCCCCCTGTCGGGGGCCGTCCTTCCCTGTCGCCCGGGAGGGGACTTCTGTAGTCTCGTACTATGAAACTTGAGATCACCCGCAAGAGCGACCTGGCGCTCCGCGCGCTGCGTGCACTCGCCGCCGGCGAGGGCACCTGGAAGGCGCCCGAGCTGGCGAAAGCCATCGGAACCACGCCCGGGTTCCTCACGCAGGCGCTGAGCCCGCTCGTGCACCGCGGGTGGATCCAGTCGTCGGTCGGACCGACCGGCGGATACCGGTACGCGGCCACCAGGCAGCCGTCGCTCCTCGAGGTCATCGAGGCCATCGAGGGCCCCGCCCTCGATGCCGCGTGCATCCTGCCGGACGGCGCAGCCTGCACCGCGGCGGCGTCCGGCGTGCCGTGCGAGCTGCACGAGGGCTGGGCCGCGGCCAGTGCGGCCGTGCTCGCCATGCTGGCCGGCACCCCGGCCGTCACGCCGTGCGCGCGACGGCCGCTGTCGGACGGTCCCAGGTCGCAGCGGATGCCCACCGCCGCGACGGCGTCCCGGGCACAGTGATCCGATCAAGGAGAAGCACCGTGGAAGCAACCGTATCCATCAGGCCCACCGAGCTGCGGGAACCCGCCCTCGCGCGGTTCCTGTTCGCCGACACACGCGCGTCCTGGCTCTGGCTGGTGGTGCGCCTGTACCTCGCCTATGAGTGGATCAGCGCCGGCTGGGAGAAGCTGAACTCGCCGGCCTGGACCGGTGCCCAGGCCGGCACCGCCCTCAGCGGGTTCCTGGCCGGCGCGGTCAAGCAGGCCGGCGGCGCGCACCCCAACGTGCAGGGCTGGTACAAGGATTTCCTGACCGGCTTCGTGATCCCCAACGCCCACGCCTTCTCGTACGTCGTGGCGTTCGGCGAGACGCTGGTGGGCGTGGCCCTGCTCCTGGGGGCCCTGACCGGCGTGGCGGCCTTCTTCGGGATCTTCATGAACGCGAACTACCTCCTCGCCGGCACGGTGAGCACGAACCCGGTCCTCGCCTTCCTGGCGATCTTCGTGGTGCTGGCCTGGCGGAACGCGGGCTGGATCGGCCTGGACCGCTGGCTCCTGCCGGCCCTCGGCACGCCCTGGCAGCCCGGCCGGCTCTTCGGAACTGGCAGCCGGTCCGCCAGCTGAACGCCGGGCCGCTGCGCGCCGGGCCGGTCGATCGCGGAGCACCCGCGCGACGGGCCCGACCGGGCCGACGGCCACGCGGCGGCGACACCGCCGACTCCTCCTCCTCGCCGATGGCGGTCGGGCCCCTGCCCGGCCGCCATCGGTCGTTCCGCGCGGCGAACGGCAGGGCTCCGTGCCCTACACTGCACCGCTGATGGGACGCCTTCCCGACCACCTGCCCGATGCGGGGACGTCCACCCCGGTCCCCGCATCGACCACCCCGTCCCTGCGCATCGCCATCGTCGCCGCCAACACCTTCGAGCACGACTCCCGGCTGCTCCGCACCGGCCGTGCCCTCGCGGCCGACGGCCACCGGGTGACGCTGCTCGCCTTCGCCGCGCCGGGGCTCCCCGACCGGGAGGATCTCGGCGGCGGCCTCGAGGTGCGGCGCCTGGCGGTCGATCGGCGCGTCACGGCGGCGTTCGCCCCGTTGCCCGCCCCGCTGCGTCGCGCCGCCGCGCGCCTCCTCGGGTTCCCGCCGGACGCCACGTCACTTCCGCCGGCCGCGGCCAGCGGCCTCGACCGGCTGCGGGCGCCGCTGCGACGCGCCGTCGAGATCGCCGCCCACCAGCGACGGGTGGGACCGTGGCGCGACGCCGTGCTGGCCGCCGTCCCCCACGCGGACGCCTACCACTGCAAGGCGCTGATCGCCCTGCCTGTCGTGGCCGGTGCGGCGGCACGCGCGGGCGCCCGCCATGCCTACGACCTCGCCGACCTGCACACGGAGGCCGCGCGCCTGGCCCGGATGCCGGCCGTCGTCCGGGCCCTCGTCCGGCGACGTGAGCGGGGCTGGGTCCGCCGCGCCGCGCTCCTGAGCGCGGTCAGCCCAGGGGTGGCCCGGGAGGCGGCGCGCCGGTTCGGCGTGCCGGAGCCGGTGGTGGTCCTGAACTGCCCACCTGCCTGGCGATCGGACGAACCGGGCCTGCCGTCGTCAGACCGGATCCGGTCCGCGGCCGGGATCCCGCCGGAGCGCCCGGTGATCCTCTACCAGGGTGGGTTCAGCGTGGACCGCGGGATCGAGGAGCTGGTCCTGGCGCTCGATGAGCCGCCGCTCCGCGACCTCGGCGCGACCGTGGTGCTCCTCGGCTACGGCCGGCTCCGGGAGCGCCTGGTGGAGGAGGCCGCGCGGCGGCCGGGCTCGCTCGTGGTGCTCGACGCGGTCCCGCCGTCCGAGCTGCTCGAGTGGACCGCATCGGCCGATCTCGGCTACGTGGGTCAGCCCGGGCGGACGCTCAACCAGCGGCTCAACCTGGCCAACAAGCTCTTCGAGAGCATCATGGCCGGCGTCCCGGTGCTGGTCGCGGAAGGGACGGAGCACTGCCGGGTGGTCGCCGCGGAAGGGCTGGGGGCGTGCGCACCGATCGAGCCGCGGGCGCTGGCGCGCGTCGCCGCCGGGCTCCTGTCGCGCCCGCCGGATGAACGGATCGCGCTGCGCCGGCACTGCCGCTCGGTGGCGCTCGAACGCTACACCTGGGAGCGCCAGCAGGCCGGACTGGTGGGTGCCTACCGGCGCCTGGCCGTGGCGGTCGCACGGGGCGCCTCGCCGGCCCCCTGGCCGGGATGGGACGCAGAGGGACCGCAGGCCCCCGACCTGCGCGATCCACACCTGGAGGCGGAGCAGCGACCGTGAGCCGCATCGTCATGTTCGTCTTCAACGACTGCACCAACGATGCTCGGGTGCTGCGGGAGGCGGCCAGCCTGGTCGAGGCGGGCCACCGGGTGACGATCATGGCGCGCCCCAGGGACGTGGCGTCCACCGCGGTGGAGCGGGAGCGGCGCGACGGCTTCGAGATCGTGCGGATCCCGCTGCCGCAGGGCTGGAAGCGCTGGTACGTCCTGGCCCGCTATCCCTGGCGGGCCCGCGGCTGGATCCGCTTCCGCTATGCGTACGACGCGAAGCGGGGCCCGAAGGGCTGGGCGGAGGCCGTGGCGGTGACGCCGGTGGCGCTGGCCTGGATCGGCTGGATGCTCGTGCGGGCTCCGTTCTACCTCGGGTTCCGGTGGCTGCGCCGGGGACGGACCCAGGCGGGCGGCGACACCCTCGACTGGCTGACCCGCTGGCGCTTCTCGATCGTCGGGTGGGCGCGCGCGGCGGCGGCCGCGGCCCCCGAGGCGGACGCGTACCACGGCCACGACCTCTCCGGCCTCCCCGGAGCCGTGGCGGCGGCCGAGCGCCACGGGCGGACCGGCCGCGGCTCGCGGCCGGCGCTCGTCTACGACAGCCACGAGATCTACGTCGAGTCCGGGCGCATCGCACGGCTCCCCCGCTGGGTGCGCGCCATCCTGGCCCGCCAGGAGCAGGCGTGGGTGGACCGGGTCGACGCGCTGGTGACCGTCAACCAGTCGCTGGCCGAGGACCTGGGTGCGCGCTACCACCCGCCGCGGGTGGTGGTGGTCCGCAACTGCCCCGCGCGCTGGGATCCGCCGGACGCCCGGGACCAGCTCCTGCGGCACGCCGCCGGGATCCCAGGGGACGCCCGGATCGCCCTCTACCACGGGGGCTTCTCCGCGCACCGGGGGATGGAGGAGCTGGCCGAGGCGATCCTGCAGCCCGACATGGATCGCGTCCACGCCGTCTTCCTCGGCTACGGCAGC
>JAJYDP010000176.1 GCA_021777365.1 Chloroflexota bacterium
CCGCACGGTCACCCTGGGCGGGTCACGACCCACGGCGGCCCGGAGGCCGGCGTCCCGCGGTACCGGCATCACGCCCGGACCGCCGCCGACGTCCCGCCGCCTGGGCGCGCCGTCGGCCCCGCCAGCGGGTTGCTGCCCCTCGGACGCCCGGTCCTCGACCGCGGCGACCCCGTCTCGCGCTCCGGCCACGACGGCGGCGATCGAGTCCACCAGCCCCAGCCCCCGCCGGAGGTGGAGCCCGGGAGCCCAGCGAATCTCGACGTAGCGCGTGCCGTCCCCGGCCACGTCCTCGACAAGTTCCGCGGTGACCCTGCGCAGTGCCTCGGCGTCCTGCGTGAGCGAGACCGGCAGGTCGAAGGCGCGCAACAGTTCGGCCTGGTCGTGCAGGCGAGCCGGGCCCACCATCCGGGCGCGCATCGCCGGCACGTCCATGCCCTCGTCGAGTCCTCGTTCGCGGGCCAGCTCGAAAGCGGTGGCGGGTCGGAGTGAGCCGTCGAGGTGGAGGTGCAGCTCGGCCTTCGGCATGCGGCGAAGCAACGCGTCGAGCTCGTCGTGCACCGTGACGCGGGGAGGATCTCCGACCGGGCCGGGTTCCATGCGATGCGATGGTAGCGCCAGCCGGAAGGCGGCCGTGCCACATGCGCGGCGGCGCCCGGCCCCAGCTGGGCGAATGCGCGGCGGCGCCCGGCCCCAGCTGGGCGAATGCGCGGCGGCGCCCGGCCCCAGCTGGACGAGCGGCCCGCCGCGATAGACTCCCGTGCATGCGCGGACGATGGCGCCAGCTGGCCTCGGCGCTGCTGCGTGGCCTCGCCTGGCTCGTCGCAGCGGCGATCATCGCGCTCGGCGGCGCGGGACTGGCGGTCAGCGCCGATCACCTCCCCGGCGACGCGACACGCCCCGAACGCACGTGGGTCCAGGACACCGCCTTCCAGGCGCGCATCCGGGCCCTGGGGCCGCAGTACGACGCGCTCTCGGCGGACGTCGGACAACTCGGTGACACGGCCCGCAACGCCCTCGTCGACCTGGTCGCCAGGCGCCAGGACCTGCTGTCCGCCGACCTCACCGCCGGGGACGGGTTGGTCTCGTCGGTCGACGCACAGGTGGCGCGGCTGAACGCCGACCTCGACGCGGTCCAGTCATCGGTCGGGCCCGACCTGCTCGGCGACCGGTCCCGGGCCATGCTGTCGGCCGCCCGGGCGGCGCTGCGGACCACGCAACCCCTGCCCGGCGACTGGCGCACGCTGGCCGACGAGTCGCTGCCGGCGATCCAGCTCGCGGGCGTCCTCCAGCGCCACGACGACCTGGTGTTCGCGGCCACCCAGCAGGCGCACGCGAGCCGGTACCCAGCCGCGCTCGCGACCCTGGGCAAGGCATCGACCGCGCTGGACGCGGCACGCACGACACGCGATGCGCTGGAGAACCGCGCCGACGTCTCGACGCTGACCACCTACATCGACCGAATGAGCGCCTACGACCACGCCCTGATCGCGCTCTACACCAACCTGCAGAAGACGGGCGGCCGGCTGACCGCGTCGGGAAAGCAGCTCGTCGCGCGGGTGGCCGCCGCCCAGAAGCTGCTGCCCCCGGACACGCGGGCGATCGTCGTCATCATGGGCGACATCGCGGAAGCGGGGCTGAACCAGGCGGCGATCGCGATCGAGCAGGCCCGGGGCGATCTCGGGAACGCGGTCGCGGCGCTACACTTGGCCAGCTGACGCGCGTCTGCCCGACCGTCAGTTCCGCCTGCGGCGTGGCGCGGCTCGTCCCGGCCGCCGCGCCTGTTCTACACGAGGAGCTCGTTCGTATGCAGATCCGGGTCGTCTCCGACCAGCCGTGGTCCGTAAGCGCCGACGTCCTGGCGATCCCCATCCTGGCCGACGATCCCGGCGAGCCCGACTCGTCCACGCTGGGCGAGATCGACCGCCGCCTGGAGGGCGCGATCGCCGACTACCGGCGCTTCGGCGAGGTGGCGGGGGAGCCCTTCCGTCGCGTGTTGCTGCGCGGTCATGAACTGGGGGCCCCCTGGGTGCTCGCCGTTGGGGCCGGCACCGTGGAGGCCTTTGGCGCGCTGGCCGCATACCGGGTCGCGGCCTCCATCGAGCGCAGGCTGGCCGGCCACGCCGTTTCCCGCCTGGCGATCTGGCTGCCCGCATCGTTGCGCGACCGGTCCGGACTGCCGGCCGGCGACCTGGCCATGCTGGTGGCCCGGGGCGTCGTGGAGGGCGCGTACGATCCCGCGACGCTCTACCGGTCCGGCTACGACGAGGCTCCGCCGAAGCTCGACGAGCTGGTCCTGGTGGCGCCGGGGGCGGACGTGGCGGCGCTCCAGGCGGCCGCGGAGCGGGGTGCCACGATCGGCGAGGGGGCCCGCATCGCGCGCGACCTCGCGAACCGGGCGTCGAACGATGTCAGCCCGGAAGTCCTGGCCGACGCGGCGACGGACCTGGCTCGCGCGAACGGGCTCTCGGTCGAGGTGATCGGCCCGGACCGGGCGATCGAGATGGGCATGGGGCTGTTCATGGCCGTCGGGCGGGGCAGCGACAATCCGCCGCGGCTGATCGTGCTGCGCAACGGGACGGATGGGGCCCGCGACGCGCAGGGCCGGCTGCTCGCGCTGGTCGGCAAGGGGGTCACGTTCGACTCCGGGGGCATCTCGATCAAGCCGGCCGACCGGATGGAAGAGATGAAGATGGACAAGACGGGCGCGTGCACGGTGATCGCCGCGATCGTGACGGCGAAGCGGCTGGCGCCCGACCTGCCCCTGCTGGCCCTCGCTCCGGCTGTCGAGAACATGCCGGGCCCGCACTCCACGCGCCCCGGCGATATCGTCAAGGCGCTCAACGGCAAGACCGTCGAGGTGCAGAACACGGACGCCGAGGGCCGACTCATCCTCGGGGACGCGCTGACCTACGCGGAGCGGCTCGGCGCGACCCACCTGGTCGACGTGGCGACGCTCACCGGCGCCGTCGAGCGCGCGTTCGGCAAGCAGATCACCGGCGCGTTCGGCACGCCGCAGGCCTGGTTCGACGCGGTGGTCGCCGCCGGGGCGCGGCAGGGCGAGCGCTACTGGCAGATCCCGCTCGTCGACGACTACGTCCGGGACATGGAGAGCTGGTACGCGGATTTCCAGAACTCCGGTCCGGCCGACGGCTCGCTCGTCAAGAGCGGCCTGTTCCTGCGGGAGTTCGTGACTCGCCCGTGGGTCCACCTGGACATCGGCGGCACCGGCTACCTTCGCCGGGGCGTACCGTGGGCGCCACGCGGCGCGTCCGGCGTGACCCACGCGACCCTCGTGCAGCTCGCCCTGGACGGCGCCACCGGCGCGTAGTGCGCGCAGCTGGCACGCCGCCGGGTGGCCGGGACCTGCGGCGGCCGGCCACCGGGACCACCGGCAGGGTTGCCCTCGCGCACCAGTCCGGGCACCATGCGGCGCGTGGACGGCATCAGCACCTGGGGACCGGCCGCGATCCTCGGCATCGGGGGCGGCATCTACGGCTTTCTCGCCGATCGCCTGGCGGCGCGCTGGCCCGAGCACGAGGACGCGCGGCACAGGCAGGTCGACTGGAGGACCGCGCTCGTGGCGGTCCTGGCGGCTGGCGCGTTCTTCGCGCTGCCCGGCCGGTTCGGCTCTCCCCGGGATCTCCTCCTGGGCGCTGCGTTCTTCGCCGCGCTGCTCGTCCTGCTCGCCACCGACCTCGATCAGCGGCTGCTGCCCGACGAGATCACCCTGCCGCTGATCCCCGCCGCGCTGGTGGTGCTGCTGGCAGGATGGAACCCGGTCCTCGCCGGCAAGGAGCTGGGAATGGCGAGCGGGCTGGCCGCGGCGATCCTCGCCCCGCTGTTCCTCGGCGTCACCGGGAGGCTCTTCAGGGGGGCGCTCGGGATGGGCGATCTCAAGCTCGCGGTGGGCCTGGGCCTCGCCTGCGGCATCTCGCAGCTGATCGCGGGATTCATCGTCGCGTCGCTGGCCGCCGGCGTCGTGCTCGTGGCGCTCCTGGCCACGCGGCGCCTCGGGCTCCGCAGTGCGATCCCCTTCGGGCCGATCCTGATCCTGGCCGCGTTCCTCGCGGTCCTGCGGCCCATCCCATGATGGCCAGCGGCCCCCGGGCCAGGCGCCGCGCGTTGCGCCAACGTCATGGCTGCGGCTATGATGCGCGGAGCCGGAGTCGTTCCAGCGAGTCGTGCCCTCTCGCCTGAGCGACGCACCACCGGCGGGCAGGGACAGCACTGGCGCCACCAGCGGCGCCGCACGGAGTCGAAGCCTGCACGATGATGCGATGGGTCGAATAGGACACGCGAGACACGGGTGGCGCACACTGCTTGCGGCGCTGCTCCTGGTTCCTCTTCTCTTCGGCTCCCTCGGCGGCGCGCCCACGGCCCGGGCAGATCCCCTGTCGGATGCGATGCGGGCGCAGAAGGCGCTCGAGGCGAAGATCGCCGCCCAGCGACAGCAGATCCAGGCCCTGCAGGCGAGCGAGGCGAACCTGCAGGGGGTGCTGGCGGCCACGGCCACCCAGCTCAAGGGGATCAACGTCCAGCAGTCCAAGCTGCAGGCGAACGTGGATGCCGCGCAGACGGCGCTCGCCGACGTCCGTGCGAAGTACACGGCGATGGTCACGCAGGTCGCCGATCTCGACGCCGCGCTCTCGGCGCTGGACAGCAAGATCGTGGCCGGTCAGCAGCAGCTCGCCGACGAACGAGCTACCCTCGCCAGCCACATCGCCGACGCCTACATGGTTCAGCAGACGTCGCTGCTGGAGCAGCTGCTCACCGCGAAGTCGCTGGCGGACGTGCTCGCCGACGTCGGGTACTACCTGCGCATCGGCAACCAGGACGCGCAGCTCGCCGCGCAGATCCAGCAGAACCAGCAGTCGCTCGGGGCGCTGCAGCAGGCCACGCAGGTGACGCGGACGCAGAGCCAGCAGGTGCGCCTGGCGACCTACCAGGCCAAGCAGGAGATGACCGGCCAGCGCAACGCGCTGCTCGCCGCGCAGAAGCAGCTGAACGCCCTGGAGGCGAAGACCCGGGCGGTGCAGGCGGCACAGCTCGCTTTCTTCACCAGGCTCAAGCTGACCAGGGCCCAGGCCGCGGCGCGGCTGGCCTCCGAGCAGAAGTCCCTGAACGAGCTGGCGGACCTGATCGCCCGGCTGGTCGCGGAGCAGCAGAACATCCCGTCGCAGTACAACGGGTCGCTGATCTGGCCGATGCCCGGGGTGGTCAGCCAGGAGTTTGGCTGCACGGGGTTCATCGCGGAGCCGCCGCTCGGCAACTGCGCCCACTTCCACACGGGAATCGACATCGTCGCCCCGGAGTACACGCCGATTCGGGCCTCCGGTGACGGCACCGTCGTGTTCGTCGGACCCAACCCGTACGACCCGCCCAACCTCCGGGCGTGGATCGTGATCATCGCCCACTCGCAGAGCCTGCTCACCTGGTACGCGCACATCGACAACTACGCGCACCCGCCCGCCGTCTACAAGGGCGAGGTCGTGCAGCAGGGGCAGGTCATCGCCTACGAGGGAGACACCGGCAACAGCACCGGCCCGCATCTCCACTGGGCGGTGGAACTGAACGGCACGTTCGTCAACCCCAGGTTGTTCCTGTGATCCACTGCCCGCCGGACCGATCGGTCGGAGTCCCGCGGGCGGGTGTAGGATCGCGGGCGTGAAGGGCGTCCTGGCGGTCATCCTCGCGGGTGGAGAGGGCGAGCGGCTCTCGATCCTCTCCAGCGTGCGCGCCAAGCCCGCGGTGCCGTTCGGCGGCAAGTACCGCATCATCGACTTCACCCTCAGCAACTGCGTCAACAGCGACGTGGACAACGTCGTCGTGCTGACCCAGTACAACCCGCGGTCGCTGAACGACCACATCGGGGCGGGGCGGCCCTGGGACCTGGACCGCACCAGCGGCGGGATCCGCCTCCTCCAGCCCTACGTCGCGCGCGGGCGGCCCAACGAGTGGTACCGGGGCACCGCCGACGCGGTGCTGCGCAACATCGAGGTGGTGCGGCAGGCCCCCGGCGACACCGTGCTCATCCTGGCCGGCGACCACATCTACAAGATGGACTACCAGCCGTTCCTCGCCGCGCACCGCCGCCACCGCGCCGACGTCACGATCGCCGTCCGCACGGTGCCCATGGAGGACGCGCACCGGTTCGGGATCGTCACGCTCGACGAGGGTAACCGCGTGGTCGACTGGCAGGAGAAACCGCGGCTGCCGAAGAGCAACCTCGTGAGCATGGGGATCTACGTCTTCTCGAAGCGCGCCCTCCTCCGGTGGCTGGACGAGACCCGGACCGATTTCGGCGCGCACGTCATCCCGGCCATGCTCCAGGGCGGAGCGCGGGTTTTCGGCTACCGGTTCGACGGTTACTGGCAGGACGTCGGGACGATCGAGAGCTACTGGCAGGCCAACATGGACCTGCTCGACGAACGGCCCGAGCTCGACCTGTACGACACCGGCTGGCTCATCCACACCCGGTCGGAGGAGCGATCGCCGGCCAAGATCGGGCCCACCGCGAGCGTCCATCGGAGCATGGTCAGCCACGGGTGCGTGATCTATGGCACCGTGGAACACTCCGTGCTGTCCCCGGGCGTGCGGGTGGACATCGGCGCCGTGGTGCGGGACAGCATCGTGATGTTCGACTCCGTGATCCGGGCCGGCGCCGTGGTCGATCGCGCGATCCTCGACAAGCACGTGTCGGTGGGGCCGAACTCGGTGGTGGGCGAGGGGCAGGACCTGACGATCGCGAACCGCCAGGAGCCCACCCGCCTCAATACCGGCATCACGGTGATCGGCAAGCGGGCCGTCATCCCGCGGGGCGTGCGGCTCGGGCGCAACGTCAAGATCGCGGAGGGCGTGCGCGCGAGCGACTACCGTGCCCGCGCGGTGCCCAGCGGACAGACGGTCGAGCGCCGGCGAGAGAGCGTCGGCCACGCCGCCGCGGCCACGACACCCGGGCCTACCGGCACGGGGAACCCCAGCGGGCGCGGCGCGCACGGCAACGGGGGCGATCTCGGCCTGCCCGCGATGCTCCCCGGCGCGCTCGACTGACCGCCCGGTCCGTCCCCCTCCGGTCCCCACTCCACCCGGGAGCGTCGGCACTGTCCGGCTCGGCCGCACCGGTGGACGCGTGGCTCGAACAGCTCGGGCTTGCGCCGGCCGACCGCGTCGAGCGCGACGGGACCACGGCCTGGGACCTCCTGCTCGACGGGAGGCGCCGGTTCGATCTCCGCCTCACGATCATCTGGCAGCCCGGCGTGGGCCTGGTGGTGTGGCTCCCGTTCGCGCCACCCGTGCACGACGGCCATCGCAGGACGTACCAGCAGCTGCTCCAGTGGAACGACGAGCTGCCATTCGTCAAGTTCGGGCTGGACCCCGAGCTTCGAGTCGTGCTGTCGGTCGAGACCACCCCGGAGGCCGCCGATGCCCGGACGCTCGGCCTGGCGATCGCACGGATCCTGGCCGTGTGCGACCACCTGCTCGACGCGTCCGCCCGGTGGATCTGGCCCGGTGGAGCCCGGCCCGCGCCGGAACCCGGGCGCACGTCGCGCGGAGGCGCCCTGCTGGACCGGTACGCGGGCGAGCTGGCCGAGCTGACGGGTGCCCCTGCTACACTCGGCCCCGGCGACCGCGTCGCGGAGCGGGGGGCGCCGGACAGGGAGAAGGCAGGGGGCAGGTGAAGGCCGTCATCGTCGTGGACATGCTCCGCGGGTTCCTCGAGCCCGGACACAACCTCTACGGTGGCGAGGAGTGCCGCGCGATCATCCCGGCGGCCCGCGCCTTCCTCGAGCACGAGCGCGCTCTCGGCTCGCTCCTGGTGTTCCTCGCCGACACCCACGATCCGGACGACCGTGAGTTCAGCATGTTCCCGCCGCACTGCGTTCGCGGCACGGACGAGGTCGAGGTGATCCCGGAGCTTGCGGACCTCGCCGCCGCGGCGATCGTGGTGCCCAAGCGCAGGTACAGCGGGTTCTACGACACGCCGCTCGACGTCGTGCTGAGCGACCGTGACGTGACCGAGGTGGCCGTGGTGGGGGTGATGACCGACATCTGCGTGCTCCACACGACCGCGGACCTGCGGAACCGGGACTATGAGACCACGATCGTGACCGACTGCGTCGCGTCGTTCGATCCCGCGGCGCACGAGTTCGCACTCACGCACATGCGCGGTGTCCTCGGCGCGCGGCTCGCGACGAGCGCCGAGATCGCCATGTCGCCGGCTCTCGGGTAGCCGGCCATGGACCAGTCCCACCCCGTGCGACGGCGGCCCTCGAGCAGGATCCTCGACGGCGATTCGGCGGATGTCTACTTCTATCGCGCGCAGGAGGTGCTGGAGCGCGAAGGCATCAACCCGGTCGTGGTCATGGAGGTCTTCTCCCGCCAGTCTGGTGTGCTGTGCGGGATCGACGAGGCGAAGACGCTGCTCGCCCACGCGCTGCGGGACGCGCAGCCGGGCGAGGTCACCCTCGAGGCGCTCTCCGACGGCGACCTGTTCACCGATCGCGAGATCGTGCTGCGGATCCGGGCCCGGTACCGCATGTTCGGTCTCTACGAGACCGCGATGCTGGGGATGATGGCGCAGTCCACGGGGTGGGCGACGGCGGCGCGACGCTGCGCGGACGCGGCAGCTCCCCAGC
>JAJYDP010000177.1 GCA_021777365.1 Chloroflexota bacterium
CAAGATCGAGAAGGCGAACCGGTATGCGCGCGAGACGGACCGGATCACGTTCCGGGCGCTCTCCCTGCAGTTCCGCGGTGACAACGACACGCACGACGTGTCGCTCGATTCCGATGGGTGGCATTGCTCGTGCCATTTCTTCGACAACTGGAAGAGCTGCGTCCACGTGCTGACGCTCCAG
Organism: Chloroflexota bacterium; assembly: GCA_021777365.1. The sequence continues at coordinate 182 of JAJYDP010000177.1, forward strand.
AAGGTTCTGGGGAACATGCTGCCCGAGGACGCCCAGACGTCGATCTTCGCCGCGGTCGAGGCGGCGGCGGTCTGACCGCCCCTCCCTTGACAACCGCGGCGTCGCGAGCGCCGCGATCGGCGCACGACGAGCCGGCCCGGATGGGCCGGCTCGTTCCGTGTGTGCCCGGCTCCGCCGCCGAACTTCGCCGGCCCGGGGCGCCGACGAGTCAGCGGCGTCCCTATGCCGTCTCGGCCCCGCCCAGGAGCGAACCGTCGGCGGCGCTGATCCAGAGCACCACCTGGTGGGGCTCGTCGCCGGCCATCGCCTCGTACCGGAAGGTGACCGCGTAGGCCAGGCGCAGCAGCGGTTCCGGAGCGTCCGAGAGCGAGGGATCCAGGAAGTTGTTCGGCCGCACCCAGATGAGCTCCGGCTCCGACTGGGAGAAGCCGGGCCGGCCGGTGAGCTGGCGCTGGGTCGCGAACGCGCTCGCCACCTCCTTCGCCCGGTCCGGCGGGATCGGGCTCGCCGGGGCGGGCGCGGCCGGCGTGCCGGTCACGGTGACGGACTGGAAGGCGCCGCTCGCGGTGACGTCGACCACGGTCCCCTCGCCGGGGGCCGGATGGCCGTCGATCTCGCGACCCCAGGTGACCTCCCAGGCCTCGAGGCCGGGCTGCCAGCGGACCGAGGGCGACGCCTGCGGCAGCGCCAGGCCGAGGATCGCGGCGACCGCCCTGGCCCGCCCCGGTGCCGTCGCGGCGGTGAGCGTGGCGGGTTCGCCGGCTCGCGGCGGGCCCAGGCGGATGATCGCGATCGGCGCATGCGTCTCGGTGTTCAGCTCCATCACGGTCGTGTCGCCCGACGGCGCCAGGAACTCCACGCGGTCGTAGTCCACGCCGCGCAGCATGTCCCGCTCCCGGACCGGGGCTGACGGGTTGCCCGGGATGCCGAGTGCGCGGGCGATCGCGACGGCACGGGCCTCCGCGGCGGATGCCTGGGTGGTGGTCTGCGGCAGGGCGCTCCACAGTGGATCACGGACGGTCCATCCGCGATCCTTCGCGCTCGACGCCTGGCAGGCGACGATCAGGAGCGGGATCGCGAAAACGAGGAGGGAGGTTGTCCGGCGCGGCGACCGGCGCAGATGCAGGAGTGCATGCATGGCGGCCTCCTTCAGCGGCAGCGGGTGCAGGGAAGGGAGGGGATGGGAACGCCCGAGTACGTGTAGGTGCCCCACCAGTTCGGGACCGTGAGGCCCGACATGGGCGCGCTCCGGAGGGCGAGCTGGAACGATTCGCCCAGCCCGTGACCTGACTTGACGTACTTCCAGAACCAGGTCTCGAAGGACAGCATGTCGTTGGTCCAGGCCGTGCCCACGTAGCCGAGGAAGAAGCGGGGGCCCTGGTAGTTGGTGCCGTCCGACGTGCTGCGCGCCTTCTCGATCCCGAACGCGCCCGGGAAGGTGGACGTCGATTCGCCCAGGTGACAGGTGGACGCGATCACCACGTTGGCCGACCGCACCGCCGTGGTGCCCGGCAACGTTCGCAGCGCGACGATCTGGTCCGCCGTGACGATCTTCTGCGCGCAGCTGCCGTTGTCCTCGCGGAAGCCCCAGCCCGTGGTGTAGTGGTCCCCGTGGCTGAAGACGTAGAAGCCGGCGTCCACCGGGACGCGCGAGAGCACCTTCGCGGCGGTGAAGGTGGTGGCCTCGAACGATGACGGCGCGTAGAGCATGAACTTGAACCCATCCGTCGCCAGCGCACGGAGCTGCAGCGGGATGGTGGTGTTGATCCCGGCGCACGTCGTGAAGGCGGTCTTGTTGTCGTAGACGCTGCCCTGGTAGGCGGCCGCGGCCGGCCCGGCGGCCGCGGCGGCGGCGCCGAGCGCCAGCAGGAGCGGCAGGATCCGCTGCCACCCGGGCGTCCGACGGTGTCGCATCGATACCTCCTCCGGCGGGGTGGCGGCGGACGGAGGCGGGTACAGGCAGTCTGCCCGGGCGGCGTGCACCCGCGCTTACCGCCGGCTTTCCGCGCCTCGGGCCGCCGGCCGCGCATGCCGTCGTGGCGCGCACGCCACCGGTGAGCACGCCGCCGCCCGCGCACGCGCGCACGCCGCCGCCCGCGCCACCGCGCGCGTGCCGGCACCTGGCGCCTGTCCGGGACCTTCGGCTCTCATTTGGTGCGACCTTTCACTCCCCTGCGGCGGGCCAGACGCACTTCCGGCGTGGTATCCTGAGCCGACCAAACGTTCGTTCGGCTCGACTGGCCGGGCCGGACATGGAGCAGCAGCGAGGTTCGGGTGTCGGCGTCGCCCACGGTGCCGCGCGATGCGATGACCGCCGGTCCCCCGGGACTGGCGGCAGGTTCCGCCCGGCCGGCGCAGGGACCCGGAGCCGCGCTCGCGCCGCGCCGCGCCCGGCGTCCCCGCGAGGAGGAGCTGCGGCGCACGTCGGTCCGCCTCTTCCGCGAGCACGGCTATCACGGCACCTCGATGCAGGACCTTGCCGAGGCCCTGGGGATGCACCGGGGCAGCCTCTACCACTACATCGACTCGAAGGAGGACCTGCTCTTCGAGATCGTCGAGTCGGCGATGGCCCGGTTCCACGCGGAGGTGCGCCCCATCCTCGAGGGCGACGCGCCCGCCCCGGACCGCCTCCGCCGGGCCGTGGCGGCCCACCTCGCGATCGCGGCCGAGGAGCCGGACGAGCTCACGCTCCTCCAGGTCGAGGTCAAGGCGCTGGCGCCGGAACGCCGCGACCGCATCCTCGCCGAGCGCGACGGCTACGAGCACGCATGGCGCCTCTTCATCCGCGAGGGGATGCGTGACGGCTCGTTCGGCTGCGACGACGAGCGCACCGCGGGCTTCATGATCCTGGCCGCCTGCAACTGGTTCAGCCAGTGGTACCACCCGGCCGGACCGCTCGGGGTGGACGACTTCGCCACTCGCTTCAGCGATCTGTTCCTCGACGCGCTCCGCGCCGCCCCCGCCACGGATGCCGCCCACTGGGGCGGCTCTCCCGGCGGAAACCCCGACCCACTGTCTGCGTCCGCCACCCATGCCCTGGAGCCGTGAGATGACCATGGTTGCCGCCCCATCGAACGCCACCCTCCCGGCCGCCCTCCCGCGCCTCCGCCGCGCCGTCGTGCTCGGCGCGGGGACCATGGGAGCCCAGGTGGCCTGCCTGCTCGCCGGGCGCGGGGTGCCCGTCGACCTCCTGGATCTCGACGCGCCCACCGCGCGGGGAGGCCTCGACCGGGCGCGGAAGCTGTCGCCCTCGCCCCTCTACCTCCCCGAGGACGCGGAGGCAATCGCCCCGGCCGGGTTCGACTCGCTCGAGTCCTGCGTCGCGCGCGCCGACTGGGTGCTGGAGGCGGTGGTGGAGCGGCTCGACGTGAAGCGCGAGCTGCTCGCGCGTGTCGCCGCCGTGCTGCCCCCGGACGCACTGCTCAGCACCAACACCTCGTCGCTCTCCGTGGCCGCCATGGCCGACGCGCTGCCGGCCCCGGTGGCGGCACGGTTCCTGGGCACCCACTTCTTCAACCCGCCGCGCTACGCGCGACTCGTCGAGCTGGTGCCCGGCCCCGCGACGGCCCCCGCGACCATGGCCAGGGCCCGTGCCATCGCGGCGGACGTGCTGGGCAAGGGGGTCGTGGACGCCCAGGACGCGCCCGGGTTCATCGTGAACCGCCTGGGCACCCAGGCGTCGCTCGCGGCGCTCGCGCTGGCGCAGGAACTCGGGCTGGGCATCGACGAGGTGGACGACCTCGCGGGCCCGCTGACCGGGCGGCCGAAGTCGGCGGTCTTCCGGACGATCGACCTGGTCGGGCTGGACGTCTTCGCCGCCGTGGTCGGGAGTCTCGCGGCCGCGGTGCCGGCGGACGATCCCGAGCGGGAGCTGTTCCGCCTGCCGCCCGTGATGGCCACCATGCTCGAGCGCGGGATGCTCGGGGTGAAGGCTGGGGGCGGGTTCTTCCGCAAGGAGGGCGACGAGATCCTCGCCCTCGACCTGGAGACGCTGGCCTACCGTCCGCGTCGGCACCCCCGCAGCGGGGTGGTGGAGATGGCCCGCCAGCTGGGCGACCTCGGGAAGCGTCTGCGGGCGCTGCTGGACGGCCCCCGCTCCGACGTGCCGGCCGCGTTCGTGCGGCGGAGCCTGGTGCGGTCGCTCTGGTACGCCGCGGCGGTCTCGCCGGGGACCGCCGGCTCGGTGGCGGACGTCGACCGGGCGATGCGCTGGGGGCTCGGCTGGGAGCGCGGCCCCTTCGAGACATGGGACGCGCTCGGTGTCGACCGCGTCGCCGCGCTGCTCCAGGAGGAGGGGCTCGAGGAGCCGCCGCTCGCGCGCGCGGCCCGGGAGGCGGGCGGGTTCTACGCTCCCGACGGTGCGTGGCAGCTGGACCTGGCGCGCTTCCGGCCCGCCGCGGCGTCGTCCGCCGGCGGGCCGTCGGCCTCCGGCGACGCGGCCGTGGAACCCCCCGGCGCGCCGTCGTCCGCCGGCGGGTCGTCTGGCGACGGCCGGGTGCCGGTCCCGCCGAGGCCGCGCGTCGTGCAGCTGGGCCGCGTCCGCGCCGAGCGCGGGGCACTGGCCGGGAACGGCGCCGCGAGCCTCGTCGAGGTGGACGGCGCGCTGGTCCTGGACCTGCACGGCAAGTACAACATCATCGGCCTCGACACCATCGAGATGCTGGGGCGCGCCACGACGACCGCCGAGGAGCGCGGGCTCCCCCTCGTGGTCGGGACGGACGCGGCCGACTTCTCCGCCGGCGCCAACCTGGCCCTCCTGCTCCTCGAAGCCGAGGACGACGAGTGGGACGAGCTGGACCGCGTGGTCCGGCGCTTCCAGACCACCGGGCGCGCGTTCCGCTCCGCGCAGGTGCCCGTCGTGGTGGCCATCCGCGGCCGGGTCCTGGGCGGCGGTGCGGAGCTCGCCGTGGCCGGCGACCGGGTGCAGGCCGCCGCGGAGACGTACATGGGGTTCGTGGAGCTCGGGATGGGGCTGATCCCCGCGGGCGGCGGATCCACCGAGATGGCCCGCCGTGCCGCGGAGCGCGACCCGGGCGGGACGTGGGCGGACGCGTTTCCCGCGTTCGCCGCGGCGTTCGAGGCGATCGCGACGGCGAAGGTGAGCACCAGCGCCGCCGACGCCCGGCGCCTGGGGCTGCTGCGGCCCGAGGACGGGATCAGCGCCGACCCGGACCGGGTGATCGCGGACGCGATCACCGTGGCGCGAGCCCTCGCCGAGACCGGCTACCGGCCCCCGCTGGACCGGCCGATCCGGGTGCTCGGGCGCCGGGGGATCGCGGCGGCCGAGTCGCTGACCCACAACCAGCTGTCGGGCGGCTACGTGAGCGCCTACGACCGCGAGCTGGCCGTGTCGCTGGCCCGGGTCATGTGCGGCGGCGACGTGCCGGAAGGGACGGAGGTCGGCGCCGACCACCTCCTGGACCTCGAGCGAGAGACATTCCTCCGCCTGCTGGGCCAGGCGAAGACCAGGGACCGGATCCGCGGGTTCCTCCGCACCGGCAAGCCCGTTCGGAACTGAAGGAGCGAGCGATGCGCGACGCCGTCATCGTCAGCGCCGTCCGGACCGCCGTGGGGCGGGCCCCGCGCGGCGCGCTGCGCGAGACCCGCGCCGACGAGCTGGGCGCGGCCGCGGTGCGGGAAGCCGTGGCCCGCGTCCGAGGGCTCGACCCGGCCGAGGTGGAGGACGTGGTCCTGGGCTGCGCCATGCCGGAGGGCGAGCAGGGGCTCAACGCCGCCCGGCCCGTCGCGCTGGCGGCGGGGCTGCCGGTCAGCGTCTCCGCCATGGTGGTGAACCGCTTCTGTGCCTCCGGGCTGCAGGCACTCGCCATCGCCACCCAGGCCGTGGCGTCCGGGCAGGCCGACGTGGTGGTCGCCGGCGGCATGGAGTCGATGAGCGCGGTCCCCATGACCGGCCACCACTTCTCGCCGAACCCCGGGCTCACCGCCGCGTGGCCCGACGTCTACCTCTCGATGGGGCTCACCGCGGAGGAGGTGGCCCGGCGGTACGGCGTCTCCCGGGAGGAGCAGGACGCCTGGGCCCTTGCCTCGCACCGCCGGGCCGCGGCCGCCCAGGACGCGGGCCGCTTCGCCGACGAGGTAGTGCCGGTGGTGATGCGCCGGACCACCGTGAACGGCGGCCGGCCGCGCGTCGAGACGGCGGAGTTCGCCGCCGACGAGGGGATCCGCCGCGATACCGACGCGGCGGCGCTGTCGGGTCTTCGCCCGGTCTTCGCTCGCGGCGGGACGGTGACCGCGGGGAACAGCTCCCAGATGAGCGACGGGGCGGCGGCCATGGTCGTGATGACCGGCGAACGTGCCGCCGCGCTCGGCCTGCGGCCGCTGGCGCGGCTGGTCGCGTTCGCCACCGCCGGCGTCTCGCCCGAGATCATGGGGATCGGTCCGGTGGAGGCCGTGCCGCGGGCGCTGCGGCAGGCCGGGCTCTCGCTCGCCGACATCGACCTGGTCGAGCTCAACGAGGCGTTCGCGTCCCAGGTGGTGGCGGTGGTCCGCGCGCTGGGACTCGACGAGGCCCGGACCAACGTCAACGGCGGGGCGATCGCCCTGGGGCATCCGCTGGGCGCCACCGGCGCCAAGCTCTCCACCCAGGTGATCCACGAGCTCGCCCGGCGCGGGGCGCGCTACGGGCTGGTGACGATGTGCGTGGGCGGTGGCCAGGGGGCGGCCGGGATCATCGAGCGGCTCGACGGCGATCCGTTCGAGCAGGCGGCGCGGGCGCGGGCCCGGTGGGCCGCCGAGCGTGGCACGACGCCCGGTGGGACCGGGACCACGGAAGGGGAGGCGGCGGCATGACCGAGGTGAGCGAGCGAGCCACGGCGGCCGAATCGGACGCCGGAACGCCCGCAGCGTCGGGCGGCGCGGCGGGAAGCGGCCGGCCGGCGGTCCCCGGCGGGGCCTTCGTGGTGCGGGCGGCCGAGCCCCCGGACGTCTTCACGCCGGAGCGGCTCGACGAGACCCAGCGCGCCATCCGGGACGCGGTCCGCGAGTTCGTGACGCACTCCGTCGCCCCCCGCCAGGAGGCGGTCGAGGCGCGGGACTACGGGGTGCACCGGGCGCTCCTGGCCGAGCTCGGCGAGCAGGGCTACCTGGGCGTCGACGTGCCCGAGGCCTACGGGGGCGCGGGCCTGGACAAGGTCACCTCCCTGCTGGTCAGCGAGGGACTCGCCGAGGCTGGGAGCCTGGCCGTCACCTACGGGGCCCACGTGGGGATCGGGACGCTGCCGCTCGTCTTCTTCGGGACCGACGAGCAGCGGCAGCGCTGGCTCCCCGGCCTGGCGGACGGGTCGATCGTCGCGGCCTACGCGCTGACGGAGCCCGGCGCCGGGTCGGACGCGCAGGGGATCCGCGCGCGGGCGGACCTCTCGGAGGACGGCACCCACTACCTGCTCAACGGCACCAAGCAGTTCATCACCAACGCCGGGTTCGCGGACCTCTTCACCGTCTACGCCAAGGTGGGCGGCGAGCAGTTCACCGCCTTCCTCGTCCCGCGCGACACGCCCGGCCTCACCATCGAGGCCGAGGAGCACAAGCTGGGGGTGCGCGGCTCCTCCACCTGCGCCCTCACGCTGACCGACGCGCGCGTGCCGGTGGAGAACGTGCTGGGCGAGATCGGCCGCGGCCACATCGTCGCGTTCAACGTCCTGAACGTCGGCCGCTTCAAGCTGGCGGCCGGCTGCCTGGGCGGGATGCGCCCGACCATCGACCGGGCGATCGCGTACGCGACCGATCGCCGCCTGTTCGGCCAGCGGCTGCTGGACCTGCCGCTGACCCGCGAGCGGATCGCGACCATGGCGGAGCGCACCTTCGCGGTGGAATCGGTCACCTACCGGAGCGCCGGGCTGATCGACACGCTCCTCGCGGGGGCGCACGGGGAGCCGGAACGCGCGCGCGCGGCCCTGGAGGAGTATGCGATCGAGTGCTCGATCGCCAAGGTGCTGGCCTCCGACGGCCTCAACGTGGTGGTGGACGACCTGCTGCAGCTGATGGGCGGCTACGGGTACGTGGAGGACTCCGGGGTCGCCGGCCTGTACCGGGACGCGCGAATCCACCGCATCTGGGAGGGGACCAACGAGGTCAACCGCCTGCTGGTGCCCGGGATGCTGCTGCGTCGCGCGATGCGCGGGCGGCTCGACCTGCTCGGCCCGGCCAAGCGGGCGGCCGACGCGCTCCTCGCGCCCGAGCCGCCGGTGGAGGACGGCGCGCCCCTCGAGGAAGAGCTGCGCCAGGTGCGGGCCATGCGGACCGCGCTGCTGGTGGCGGCGGGCGCCGCCGTCCAGCGCTACGGCGAGCGGCTGGAGGACGAGCAGGAGGTCCTCTACCGGGTCGCGGACCTGGCCATCGCGCTCTTCGCCGCCGAGTCGTCGGTGCTGCGGGCACGGGCGTCGGGCG
>JAJYDP010000178.1 GCA_021777365.1 Chloroflexota bacterium
GAGGATTTCTTCTCGTGGAGATGATCATCGATTTCCCCGGCGGCGCGCGCGTCGACGCCCACTTCGCCGGCTTCGTCGTGCCGACCGACCAGCCCCCGGCCGGCGGGGGAGAGGGATCGGCGCCGACGCCGTTCCTGACGTTCCTCTCGACCATCGGGACGTGTGCCGGGATCTACGTCCTGGGCTTCTGCCGCCAGCGCGGGATCCCGACCGAGGACATCCGCCTCGTCCAGCGCATGTGGGCCGACCCGTACACCGGCCTCGTGACGCAGGTGCAGGTGACGATCGAGCTGCCCGAGGGCTTCCCGGCGAAGTACACGGACGCGGTCGTCCGGGCCGCCGAGCAGTGCGCGGTCAAGAAGACCTTCGAGCACCCGCCCGCCATCCAGGTGGACAGCGTCCTCGGCGCCGGGGCGCGCGCGTAGGACCGGCCGCGGAATCCCGCGCACGGACGCGGGGTCCCGCGCGAGGGTGGGAACGCCCCGTCGAGCCGGTCGCCGCGCGGCGCGCACGACAAGGCGCGGCCGGGGGCTCAGCTCCCGGCCGGGGCGAACCGGAGGCGTCCGTCCGGCAGGTCGTCGAGGAACTGCTCGACCAGACGCGGCTCCGCGGTGAGGCGCCAGTCGACCACGGCGTGCACCTCGGTCTCCATCTTGCGCCACTCGAACCAGCCGATGAGCCCGATAAGGGGGAACCGTTGGACCGTGGCGGCCGAGAACACCTGCCGCCACCAGGCCTGCTTCACCGCGAGCTCCGACGCGCCACCGGCGTCGGGCCGCCAGAACGCGGCGGTCTCGACGATGGCGAGCGGTTTGTGGTGTCCCTGCGCCCAGGTGGCGTAGAAGTCCGGGTAGGAGCCGCCCGAGACGCCCTGGCGACCGGTGAGCAGGTCGGCGAACTGCCGGGCAGGCGGCACGTCGTTGGCACCCCATGGGTAGCTATTGCCCCAGTGATAGAGCGACATGCCCACCCAGTCGACCGCGGGATCGCCCGGCCAGTAGGGTGCGTACGGGTCATCGCTGCCCGTCAGCCGGCCGTCGTGATCCGTGTCGAGGGCGGTGAAGGCTGACGTGCCCGGCCCGGCTCCGTACTGGCCGCCGGTGAACGGGTAGCCGTCCCCGCTGTTCGGGGCCCAGAGCATGGCGTTCCCCGGCGCTGCCCGGTGGACCGCCGCCGCGACCGTGCGGAAGGCCGCGACGTATGCGACCGGATCCTGCCCCCAGGGGTACCAGGAGCCGTTCATCTCGTGCGCGAAGCGGACGATCGTCGAGATACCGCAGGCCCGGTACCCGGCCAGCAGCCGCGCGAGGTCCATCGCCGCCGCCGGGGTCACGCTATCGAGCCCGCCGTTCGGCTGCAGTGTCAGCACCGCGACGCCACCGACGGATCGCACCTGCGCGTAGAACGCGTCGAGGTTGGCGCGGTCGGCCTGCGGGATCGGGAAGGTGACGAAGTTCACCCAGGCGGCCGGGGTGTGGCCCGCACCGAGCCTTGCCGAGACCGTCGCGACACTGTCGGATGACCAGTCGATCGCCATCCCGAACCAGGTTCCCGACGGATGGAGAAGATCGGCCGGGGCCGGTTCAGGGCCGCTCGCACCTGGGATCGGGCAGGTGGATGCGCGACTGCCGGGGGCGGCCGTGCCCGCCGACGACGCCTCTGGATCGCCCGCGCGCGCCGAGGACGCGGTCGGGTTGCCCGCCGTGCCGGGCGTGGCAGGCGCCACCCGTACGGACGCCGCGCCACCGCCGCAGCCCATGAGCGCGACGAGGAGCGCGCTGGTGAGGGTCGCCAGGAACGGGCGGGATCGGCGCATGGATCCCAGCTTCTCGACGCACGGGGATCGGTCAAGCCCGGCGGAAGTACCGGTGCGACCGGCGTTCGGTGGCGGGGTGCGGCCCTGCGACCACGGCCCTGCTCGGAGGCCCCATCATGCGCCGAGCATGAGACTGCCCACGCACCGTTCGACCCACCTCGCGCACGCCACCATGTTCCTGCTCGGCTGGACGGCGGTCATCGTCCCCACGGTGATCCTGCTGGTGGAGCGGCGGTTCGTGGTGTCCGACAGCGGGATCGGGGCCATCTACTTCATCAACTCGGCGGCCTACATCGCCGGGTCGGTCGGCGGCGGGCCCATGATCCAGCGTCTGGGGCGCGGGCGAGCCTTCCCGGCGGCCTGGCTGGTGGCCGGCGGCGCCACGCTCGTGCAGGGCGTCGCGCCGGGCTGGTCGGTCTTCGCCCTGGGCGCCGCAGCCCAGGGGCTCGGCACGGGTGCGCTCATGGTCTGTGCCAACAGCCTGATCATCGACGCGTACCCCGAGGCCCGGAGCAACGCCCTGAGCCGGCTGCACGTCTTCTACGCGCTCGGTGCGCTGTCCGGGCCCGTCATCGTGGCCTGGCTGGTGGCCGCCGGCGTGGCCTGGCAGGCCGTCCTGCTCGCGAGCGGCCTGGCCGGATGGCTGATCGCCGGCATGCTGGTCCTCATCCCCGCACCGCGGCCGCAGCCGGCACGCAGGAAAACCGTCCCGACGTCGTGGCCCGCGCACGTGGACGCGCGGCCCGTGGGGGAGGGGGCCCCGATGCTCGTGGGCGTGGCGCCGGGCCCATCGGCCGGGGGCATCGCGCCGTTCCCCGTCGCCGCCCGGGGCACCCGGCTCACCGTGGCGCTCGCGGCCGCGGCGCTCGCCATCGGCTGCTACGTCGCGTCGGAAGCGGCGGTCACCGGCTGGGTCGTGCGCTTCCTCTCGCCGTCCCGCGGCGCCGCCGCCGCCGTTGCACTCACGATGTTCTGGACCGGGCTGGCGGCGGGCCGCATCCTGGCCGCCCGCCTCGTCCACCGGTTCGACCTCGGATCGGTGATCGTCGCCTGCACGCTCGCCGGCGCGGCCGGGATGCTCCTCGCCGTCCTGGCCCCCGGCTGGCCGCCGACGATCGCGCTCTTCGTCGTCATCGGCCTCGCCTACGGGCCCGTCTACCCGTCGATCATGTCGCTCGCGAGCGGGCGCCATCCGGCCAGATCCGCCACCGTGAGCGGCATCATGGTGACGGCCGGCGGCGTCGGCGGCCTCGTGTACCCGCCGTTCGTGGGCTTCGTGTCGCCGGTGGTCGGCCTAGGGATCGGCATGCTGGGTGCGGCGCTCCTGATCGCCGCCTCGGGCGGCCTCGCCGCGGTCGAGGCCGCGGAGGTTTCGGCCGCCGCGTGACGCGACCCGCGATCGCTGCAGCGGCGGCGCGCGATCGTGCCCGATGCAGCCCCGCCGCCAACGGACATGCTCGCTGATCGAGGAGTTTGGGGTGGCCTAGGGGACTTGAACCCCTAACCGTCGGATCCACAATCCGATGCTCTGCCGATTGAGCTAAGGCCACCGCGAGGTCCGAGGAGCGCCGAGGGGAGTCTACATGGCCGCCGCGCTGGCTGTCCGGGCGCCGTCTTCGGGCGCCCTGGCTTCGATCGCGTGCCGCTACGCCGCGCTCACGCCGATCAGCGTGCCCACGGCGAAGGTGACCCCGGCCGCGACCCCGCCCAGGAGCAGTTGCCGCGCCGCGCCGTACCAGAGGTGCCGCCGGGTGAGGAGCGCGATGCCGGTGCCCAGCACCCCGAGCGCCGCCAGGCTGACGAGGAGGCTGGCGGCGAACGCCGGCGCGCCCGCGGAGAGCAGGTAGGGCAGGAGCGGGATGAAGGCCCCCAGCGTGAAGGCGAGGAACGACCCGCCCGCGGCGGCCTGCGGCGAGCCGATCGAGCGCGCGTCGAGCCCCACCTCCTCGAAGATGAGCAGCTCAACGGCCTGGTCGGGCTGCGCGAATAGCACGTCGGCGAAGCGACCGGCGTCGGCTGCCGGGATGCCCCGATCGACGTAGCTCTGCACGAGGATGGCCCGCTCCTGCTCCGGCGCCTCGCGCAGTTGCTGTTTCTGGAAGGCGAGCTGGAAGGCGAGAAGCTCGCGCTGGCTCTGCACCGAGATGTACTCGCCCACCGCCATGCTGAACGCCCCGGCGAGGAGCCCGGCCACGCCGGCGAGCACGATGACGCCGGGTGCCGGGTTCGCTCCCGCGACGCCCATCACGAGAGCCAGGTTGGAGACGAGCCCATCGTTGGCGCCGAAGACGATCGGGCGCAGGACGCTGGTGGCGCGCGTCTCGTGGGGTGCGGACGACGCCGGCAGTCCCCGAGAGGCGAGTGTCGGTCTACGCATGCCGGCCCCGTGCCCCGGTCGCCGCCAGCGTCCCCGGAATCTCGGACATCCGCCGGTTCCCTCCGTTCACCCTCTCCGGGGACGTGAGCCAGATGCTCGCGACTCGCGGCGGGGAGGGGGAGTGCGATCCGGCACGGGTCGGGGGGTGCGATGCGGCCTTCGGGTGACGGTCGCGACGGCGGGCGCGAGGCCCGCAGGCGCGGGCAGCCCGCGCCGGTCCGGATGCGTAGGCCCCGGCTGGTACCCGAGGCACACGCCCGACCGGGACGTCCGGGCCATTGGGCGGGCGGCCTCCGATCCATAGGGTTCGCTCATGGCCAGCAGCCCGGACTCCGCCACGACCGCTCCGCCCCGAACGGCCCGGCGGCTCCGCGCGCGCGTCGCCCGGATCGCGCTCGCCCTGGCCGTCACCCTGACCACCGTCGGCTGGGCGCTCGCCGTCCCCGCCGCGCCGGCCGTCCGTGCGTGGACGACCTCGACGTTCAGCCCGTCCGACGAGCAGGAGCTGTTCCAGCTCACGAACCAGGCCCGCGCATCGGACGGCCTCCAGCCGCTGCGATGGGATGCCCAGCTGGCAAGCCTCGCGCGCTGGCGAGCCCAGGACATGTCCGTGCGGGACTACTTCTCGCACCAGATCCCCCCGCAGGGCTACCTGGTCTTCCACTACATGGACGAGCGTGGCATCCAGTACGTGGTGGCCGGCGAGAACATCGGCTGGGACAACGCGGCCGACGATCAGGCGACCGCCTACATCCAGCAGATGTTCATGAACTCGCCGCCCCACCGCGCGAACATCCTCGATCCACGCTGGGATTCGATGGGCGTCGGCGCGTACAAGGGCATCGACGGACACCTGATGTACTGCGTGCTGTTCAAGGAGACGCCGGCCGCGGCAACCCCCGCGCCCAAGGCCACTCCGAAGCCGACCCCCAGGCCCACGCCGAGGCCGACGCCGCGCCCGACGCCTGTCGCCACCGCCCACCCGACCCACGCGGCGGCCCCGGCGCCTGCGGCGACCGCGCGGAGCACCGAACCTGCGCGGCCGGCCACCCCGACGCCTGCACCCCCGACCGCCCGGGCGGCGACGCCCGAGCCCACCGGCACGCCGGTCCCGACCGGGGAACCGACGCCCACCGCCACCCCGACCGAGACACCCGTGACCACGCCGGCCGCAGCGACGGCGCCGGCCCCGACGGCGGCGTCCACGGCAGCGGGGCAACCGGCACCCTCGTTCCGTATCGTCGATGGCGGGCCTCCGCCGGGACTGCTGGACTCGCTGATCGCCAGCCTCTTCGGGTTCTCCGCCGGCCACTAGGGCCGTCCACCCCCCGGCTGCGTTCCCGCCGCGGGACTCCCCGCGGCGCCTGCGTGCCCCGGTACACTCGCCGCGGGCGAACCCGCGACAGGAGCACCACATGCGTCCGATCCTCGAGGCGCGCGATCTCACCAAGACGTACCGGGCGGGCGACGGCGAGGTGAGGGCGCTGCAGGGGATCTCGCTGGCGGTCGAGCCCGGGGAGTTCGTCGCGTTCATGGGGCCGTCCGGCAGCGGCAAGACGACGCTGCTCCAGCTGCTGGGCGGCCTGGACCGGCCGACATCCGGCGAGGTCGTGCTCGAGGGCGTGACGATCTCGTCGATGCACGACGACGAGGCCACCCGGCTGCGGCGCGACAAGACGGGCTTCGTGTTCCAGGCCTTCAACCTCGTGCCGCTCCTGTCGGCGCGGGAGAACGTCGCGCTGCCCTTCCTGCTGGCAGGCTCCGGCCCGGGGGATCCCGACGTGCGGGCCCGCGTCGACGATGCGCTCCGCCTGGTCGACCTGGACGCGAAGGCGGACCGCCGCCCGTCCGAGCTCGCGTTCGGCGAGCAGCAGCGCGTGGCGATCGCGCGCGCCATCGCCGGCCGTCCCGCGATCCTGTTCGCGGACGAACCGACGGGCAACCTCGACTATGCGACCGGCATCGAGATCCTCGAGTACCTGTACCGCTCGTGCGCCGAGCGGGGGCAGACGGTCGTGCTCGTCACGCACGACGCGCAGGCGGGCGCGTACGCGGACCGGGTGCTCTTCCTCCGGGACGGCCGCGTCCTCGAGGAGATCGGGCTGGGGCGGCGCAGCGAGCACCCGGCGCGACCGCTCATCGAGCGGCTCGCGCTGCTCGGGCAGTAACGAGCGTGCTCGGCCCCGCGTGGCTCGGGCTGCGGACGCTGCGGCGCCGCCCGCTGCGGACCGCCCTGACGGTGGCCGGCATCGCGATCGGGGTGGCGCTCGTGTTCGCCGCGCTGTCCGTCGATGCCGCCGCGTCGTCCGGTGCCGCGGGCTACGCCGCCCAGCTCGATGGGCGCGCCGACCTGGCGGTGCAGGCCTTCGGGGAGGGGACGCTCTCGCAGGCGACCGTCGCCACCATCGACGCCACCTCGGGGGTGCTCGCGACCTCGCCGCAGGTCCGCCGGCCGTCGTTCGCCTGGGCCTCTCCGGGCGCCGGCCCGGGATCGTCGCCGGGAACCGGCGCCACGGCGCCCGCCGGGTCCCTGGCGGGGATCGGATCTGTTGGCTCGTCGGGCCTCGGCGCCGCGGCTGCGGGCGGAGCACCGGCGGCCTCCGGCGCCGCCGCCCTCGCGCCGGTCGCGACCAGGTCGCTCGGCGCCGTCACGGTCGTCGGTGTCGACCCGAACGCGTACCGGGCGCTCCACGACGAGTCGCTGGCCTCCGGGCAGGCGCTCTCGTCCTCCGATGGCGCGGGTGTGGTGCTCGCGGAGCCCTGGGCGGGGGCGCACGGGCTCGCGGTCGGCTCGCGCATCGCGCTGATGGGCGGAGGGGGCGAGCGTACCTACGTCGTGCGCGGCATCCTGGCCGCATCCGGTCCCGCGCTGGCGGACGGCGGCGACCTCGCGTGGATGACCATCGCCTCGGCGCGCGCCCTGTTCGCGCTGCCCGCCGGGTCCGCCGACCTGATCGAGCTGCGCGTCGATCCGGCCGTCGGCGTCCCCGCGGTCGAGAGCCGCCTGGAGGCCCGGCTGTCGACGCAGCCGTACCTGCTGTCCACGTCCGCCGACGAGGCCGCGGCGCTGGCCGGCGCGTCCAGCAGCCTCGGGACCGGGCTGCTCCTGGTCGCGGCCGTGGTGCTCTTCGTCGGCGCGCTGCTCGTCTCCGACGCGCTCGCCATGTCCGTCACGGAGCGGACGCGCGAGGTCGGGCTGCTGCGAGCGGCCGGGGCGACACGCAGGCAGGTCCACGCGATGGTCCTTGCCGAGGCGCTCGGGCTGGGCGCGGCCGGGTCCGTGCTCGGGCTGGTGGTGGGTGCGCTGGTGGCCGCCGTGCTCGTGCCGGTCGTCGGGTCGGTGACGGGAGCGCCCGTCTCCGGGACGCCGATCGATCCCGGCTCGCTGGCGGTGGCCGTGCTCCTCGGCCTGCTCGTCACCGTCGTGGCGGCGCTCGGTCCGGCCTGGCGCGCCGGCCGCGTCGCGCCCGTCGAGGCCCTGCGCGCGCCGACACGATCCGCGCCCCCTGCCGGGCTCGATCGATCGGCGGTCGGCGGGGCGGCCGCGAGCGTGGCCGGGACGGCCGTGCTGGTGCTCGGCGGCGCCGTCACGGCATCGTCGGCCCAGGGTGGGATCGCCGGGACGGCCGGTCCGCTCGGCGCGCTCGTCGAAGCCGTGGCCGCGGCGCTCGCGATCCTGGTGCTCGTGGTCGCGGCCGGTCTGGTCGCCCCGCCGGTGCTCCGGCTCTCCGGCGCCATCGTCGGCGCCGTCGCGACCCCGCTCCGCCGGTCCCTCGGCGCGGAGGTGCGGATCGCGCGCCGCTCGGTGGCACACGACCCCTGGCGCGTCTCCGTCGCCTTCACCGCGCTCGCCACCGGGCTTGCACTCTTCGTCGCGCTGTCGGGCGTGGCCGACGGCATGCGCCGTGCCGGCGAGGCCTGGATCGCGGACGTGGCCCCTGCGGACTACGCCGTGGTCGCGGTATCGCCCGTGCCCGATTCCTTCGGCACCGAGCTGTCGGCGGTGCCGGGCGTGCGATCCGTGACGCCCGTCCGCCTGTTCGACGTCGCGATCGCCGGCCGTCGTGCGTCGGCCGTGGCCGTCGACCCCGGGGCGTACGGCGGGCTGGGGGCGCTGACGGTGGTGGGAGGCGGGTCCCGCACGGCCGCCCTCGCGTCGCTGCAGGCCGGCGGCGCCGCTCTGGTGCCGCAGGCCATCGCCGACCGGTTCGGCCTGCGGGTCGGCGATTCGCTGGGGCTGCGGACGGCGAGCGGCAGCGTCACGCTCCGCGTGGCCGCCATCGTGGCGCACAGCCTGCCGGGCGCCTCCGGCGAGTCCGTCGTCGTGTCGCAGTCCGACGCCGCGCGCTCGCTCGGCATTACCGGCGCGTCGATGTTCCTCGTGCGCGCCG
>JAJYDP010000179.1 GCA_021777365.1 Chloroflexota bacterium
GGGATCGCGGACCGACGCCTCGACCACGTCGAACGCCGTGCGCGTCATCGTGCGGCGCGTGGTGTCGCTGGTGGGCGTGCCCCCGTCGCGCACGCAGTCGGCCACCGCCGGCCGGCCGCTCACGCTCACCGCGCAGGTCTCGCCGGTGGGCCTCCCCGCACACCTGTCCTTCCAGCGGTACCGGTGGGACGCGGCGCACCGGCGCTGGGTCTACGCGGGCAGCCTGGGGCGCGTCGCGGACGCGAACGGCCGCGCGAGCGTCACGTGGACTCCGGCCGCGGGCCAGTGGTACTGGCGGATCGCCTCGCTTCCCACGCCCGACTACGCCAACAACGTGAGCCCCGTCTACCGCTGGAGCGTCCGGTAGGAAGTCCCGGCGGGAGGCTCCGAGCAACCGTCCGCGTATACGGGCTGCGTATACTCTGCCCGTAATCCCTGCAGTGTCGGGTACGTCGATGTCGATGCTTCGGATCAACGAGCGGACCAAGCAGTCCTTGCGGATCCTCGCCGAGGCGCGTGGCGAGTCGATGGCCCGCGTGGTGGAGGACCTGGTCGATGCGGCGCGAAGCGAGCAGTTCTTCGCCGCCGCCGACGCAGCCTATCGGCGTCTTCGGGAGGATCCGGGCGCGTGGGGGGCCGAGGCGGACGAGCGCGCCGCCTGGGACGCCACTCTGGACGACGGCCTGGAGGACGCTTGAGTGGCGGCGCTTCGCGGCGAGGTTCGGCTCGTCGACCTGGACCCGACGCGCGGGCACGAGCAGGCAAAGACACGACCCTGCATCGTGGTCTCGGACGATCGCTTCAACCGGAGCGCGGCCGGCCTCGTGGTGATCGTGCCGTTGACCTCGGTGGACCGCGGCATCCCCTGGCACGTTCTGCTGGCGGCTGGCGAGGGTGGGACCCGGCAGGACTCGTGGGCGATCGTGGAGCAGGTTCGGACGGTGTCGACTGAGCGCCTGGTCGGTGAGCCTTGGGGCCGGGCGCCGGCCTCCGTGATGCGTGCGATCGAGGAGCGACTGCGGCTGCTCCTTGACCTGGCGTGACATCAGCACCGCATCCGTCGTGACCCTGCGGGGGCGCTGATCCGTAACCCTCCAGAAAGGTAGCGGGCCGCAGACTGCCGGCGTCGATGCGCAGTCGGCGCCCGGAACGTGGATCGCGCCCCCATCCGGCGGCTCCGCCGCGCTTCCGCATCGTGCTCGGTCACCCAGACCCGCGGGTGCCTGCGTCTGCCGGATCCCCGGCGGCCACGAGCCGACAAGATCAGCGGGATGCCGAAGGGGCACGCAATGAAACGCAGAGTGATCGCCGTGGCGGTGCTGGTCGCCGTCGGCGTGGGGGCGGCCGGCTTCGCCATCGTGGGGCCGGGCCTGTCGACGACCGCGAAGGCCGACGCTCTCACGGCCACCGCCGTGAAGACGACCGTCGCATCGAGCGTGGTCGCCACGGGGACGGTCTCCGCCACCGCGGTGTACGGCCTGAGCTTCGGGGCCGATCCCGAGCTGACCAGCTCCTCGTCGAGCAGCAGCTCGTCCACGACCTCGTCCAGCACCACCAGTTCCTCGATCACCACCTGGCTCACGAAGTCGGTCGCCGTCCAGGTCGGGGACACCGTAAAGGCGGGCGAGACGCTCGCCTCGGCCGACACAACCGACGCCGAGGTGAGCCTGGCCATCGCGAAGGCGAACCTCGCGGCCGCGAAGGCAACCCTGGCCGTCGCGACCGGCCACCCCGACGAGAGCGTCATCCAGGACGCGCAGGACTCGCTGGATCAGGCCGAGCTGGCGTACACCACCGCGGCCAGCAACAGCACCATCTCCCAGGCGCAGAACGCGCTCTCCGTCAAGGCCGCCGAGCAGGCGCTGACCAACGCCCGGCAGCAACTCGCCACGGTCGAGGCCGGGCCGACGGCCGATGCGATCGCCACCGCGCAGGACGCCGTGGACGGCGCGCAGCGGGCCCTTGAGTCCGCGCAGCAGGACCAGGCCAGCACCGTCGCCCAGGACCAGGTCACCCTGGAGCAGGCGCAGCAGGCGGTCCAGACCGCGCAGCTCCAGTACCTGGACGCCGTGGGCGTGTCCGCCATCCAGTCCGCGCAGCAGTCCGTGACGAACGCGGAGACGAACCTCGACGCGACCAAGCTCAAGATCGCCGCCGCGGAGCAGCAGGCCGCCGACCAGGTGACCTCCGCGCAGGCGGCTCTCGCGACCGCGCAGCGCAACTACCAGTCGACGCTGACGCCGTCGTCGACGGAGGTGACGGCCGCGCAGCAGGCGGTCCAGTCGGCAGAACAGGCGCTGACCTCCGCGAAGCAGCAGCAGAGCGCCGCGGTGACGCAGCAGAAGAACCAGCTGGCATCGGTCAGCCTCGCGCTCACCGCCGCCCAGCACAGCTACACACAGAAGGTGGGGGCGAGTTCCGCCGACGTGGTCGCCACCGACCAGGCCGCGGTCGCCAGCGCGCAGCTGGCGGTGGTGGCCGCCCAGGATGCCCTGGACCACGCGACCATCACCGCGCCGATCGACGGGCTGGTCACGGCGGTCAACGTCCGGGCCGGCGCGGTTGCCTCGGCCAGCTCGTACGCGATCGAGATGCAGAGCACCTCGATGCAGGTGGTGGCCGCCTTCTCCGAGAGCGACATCTCGAGTCTCAAGGTCGGCCAGGCGGCCACGGTCACGATCTCGGCCACGTCGGCGACCGTTCCCGGCGAGGTGACGGCCGTCTCGCCGGTCAGCTCCACCTCGTCGAGCAGCAGCAGCGTGGTCACGTATCCGGTCACGGTCGCGCTGACCGATCCGCCCTCCACCGTCCTGTCCGGGATGTCGGCCAGCGTGTCGGTCACCACGGCCGAGGCGAAGGACGTCATTGCCGTCCCGTCCACGGCGCTCTCCGGCACGGCCGGCAACTACACCGTGCAGGTGGTCGGATCCGATGGGAAGACGAGCACGGTCGCGGTCAAGGTCGGGCTCGTGGCCAACTCGATGGCCGAGATCCAGAGCGGGCTGACCGCCGGTGAGACGGTGGTCACGGGGACGAGCACGGCGAAGACATCGACGAGCTCCAGCTCCAGCTCCTCGTCCAGCTCGCGGTCCGGCTCGAACAGCCTGAACAGCCTGGGCGGGATCGCCGGTGGCGCGGCAGGCGGACCGCCGGCGGGCGGCCCGGGAGGCCAGCCGTGATCGGCGCGGCCATCATCGAGCTCCAGGACGTCTCCCGCGTCTACGACACCGGGCGCGTGGTGATCCCGGCCCTCGAAGAGGTGAACCTCACCGTCGAGCGCGGCGAGTTCCTGGCCATCGTCGGCCCGTCGGGGTCCGGCAAGTCCACCCTGATGAACATCCTGGGCTGCCTGGACCGGCCCACGGCCGGGCGCTACATCCTGGACGGGACGCCGGTCGACGAGCTCG
The DNA here is from genome assembly GCA_021777365.1 of Chloroflexota bacterium. The sequence continues at coordinate 3,408 of JAJYDP010000179.1, forward strand.
ACGACGCGGGCCTGGCGGGCTTCCGCAGCCGCTCGATTGGGTTCGTCTTCCAGTCGTACAACCTCCTGCCGCGCACCAGCGCGGTGGACAACGTGGCCGCACCGCTGGGGTACCAGGGCGTCCCTCGTCGTGAGCGGATCGAACGGGCCACGGCGCTCCTGCAGCGCCTTGGCCTGGGCGACCGGCTCGACCACGAGCCGACCGAGCTGTCGGGCGGCCAGCAGCAGCGGGTCGGGATCGCCCGGGCGCTCGTCACCGACCCGGCGATCCTCCTGGCCGACGAGCCGACCGGCAACCTGGACAGCCACTCGGGGACGGAGGTCATCGAGCTCTTCCGCGAGCTGCACCGGGATGGCCGGACCATCGTCCTCATCACGCACGACCCGGACGTGGCCGCCGTGGCCACGCGCCAGGTGCACATCCGGGACGGGAGGATCGCGGCATGAAGCTGCCCGACCTGGTCCGCCTCGCGATCGCCCGGCTCAGCACCGGGCGCCTGCGGACCGTCCTCACCATGCTCGGCATCATCATCGGCGTGGCGTCCGTGGTCGCCCTGGTCTCCGTGGCGCAGGGCGCGACCTCGGGGATCAACAGCCGTCTCGAGGGGCTGGGCACCAACCTGCTGACGGTGAACCCCGGCTCCACGACGTCCGGCGCGACCCGCGGGGCGTTCGGCTCTGCCACCACGCTCACCGTCGACGACGCGACCGCGATCTCGAAGCTCCCGGGGGTGGCCGCCGTGGCACCCCAGCTCTCCACCTCTGCACTGGTCGTCGCGGGCAGCGAGAACACGACCACCAGCATCATCGGCACCAACCAGGACTACCTCTACGTGCGCGCCTACGACATGTGGCAGGGCTCGTTCCTGAACGGGGCCAGCGTGGACGATTCGCTGCGCGTGGCGGTCCTGGGGGCCACCACCGCCGACACCCTCGGGCTGAACGCGTCGTCCATCGGGTCGACCATCACGATCAAGGGGATCCCGTTCACCGTCATCGGCATCATGCAGGCCAAGGGCGGGGCGGGGTTCCAGAGCCCCGACGACGAGGTGCTGATCCCCATCAGCACGGCCCGCCAGCTCCTCGTGGGCACCAGCAGCGTCCAGGCGATCGGCGTCAGCGTGGCGTCCGTCTCGCAGATGGAGTCCGTGAAGACCGAGATCACGACACTGCTCGAGCAGCGGCACGACATCGCCGCCGGCGGCACGGACGATTTCACCATCCAGGACCAGTCGCAGCTACTCTCGGCCACCTCCTCGGTGAGCACGTTCCTCACCATGCTGCTGGCCGGGATCGCCTCGATCTCGCTGATCGTGGGCGGCATCGGGATCATGAACATCATGCTGGTCTCGGTCCGGGAGCGGACCCGCGAGATCGGCATCCGCAAGGCGATCGGCGCGCGGGGTCGCGACATCCTCCTGCAGTTCCTGATCGAGGCGCTCGCCCTGTCCGTGGCGGGAGGTCTGATCGGGATCGCGCTGGGGGTGGTCGCGTCGGTGGGCATCACCCTGCTCGCCGGCTGGTCGGTCGCGTTCAACCCGCTGACCCTGATCGTGCCGCTCGTCTTCAGCCTGGTCGTCGGGGTGATCTTCGGGGTCTGGCCGGCCCGCCAGGCGGCGCGACTCGACCCGGTGGTGGCGCTCAGATACGAGTGATCGACCCTGGCGCGGGAGGGCTCAGTAGCGGGGAGAGTCCTCGTCGAACTCGTCGCCACGGGCCGCCCGTCCGCCGCGCACGCCGCGCTGCCTCGCGGCACGATCCAGCCAGGGCGCCCGCGGGGCGTCCGCGGCCGGGCGGGCGGGGAGCGGCGGCGGCGTGACCACCGTCGCGTCGGGGACCGGCGGGGCGGTGGTGGTGATCACGGGATCGGGCGCGTCGAAGGCGTCCTCGGCCCTGCGCCGGCGCCACGCCTGGAACATGCTGCCGCCCACGAACGCCAGAGCGGCGAGCACCAGGATGCCGACGATCGCCATGATGTCGAATCCCGAGCCGGACCCGGTGTTCGAGGTCGGGGCGGCACCGGCGGGCGTCCCGGACGCGCCGGCCGAGGGCTCGGTCGAGGCGGAGGGGCCGCCGCTGGCACCTGGCCCGATGGCTGCGGCGCTGGTCGCGCTGGGCTTCGCGGACGGCTTGGGCGTCTTCTTCGTGGTTGCCGCCGGCGTCGCCGTCGGATACACGGCGGGCCGGGCCGTCGGTCGCGGCGTGGGTCGGGGCGTGGGCCTGGGGGTGGGCTTGGGCGTGGGCGGCGCCCCGGCCTTCACGATGACACTGCCGACCATGTAGGTGTACAGGGCGTCGTGGTAGCCGAAGGTGCCGACCTCCTTGAACGTGGCGGTGTACGTGCGGCCGGGGAGGATCTCATAGCTGGCAGGGAACCCGCCGTTGTTCGGCCAGACCCAGTGGGAGACCGTGTCCCTGTTGACCCAGGTCACGGTCTGGCCGACGTAGATGGTGACGGGGGAGGGGAGGAAGTTCTTGTCGATGGTGACGGTGGCGCCACTTGCCTGGGCGGCTGCCGGGAGCGCGAACTCCAGCGCAAGCACCAGGCCGGCGAGCATCACGGCCGCCCGCAGGCCGCCAGGCAGGTGACGCGGGACTCTGTTGCGGCTGTTCATGATCCGAACCCCAGGCTCCCTCATGGCTGTGACGCCACCGGGCATCGTGCGGGCTTCCGGCGCCGCTGCCCATAGGTCGAATGTACCAGCCGGCCGGCCGCGGACACCAGCGGAAAGTTGGGCACCGAGGGCGGCTGGCGCGGGAAGCGCCACGCTGAGTCGTGGCCTTCCGGGCCCGATGGTCCACGAGCGGTTGTCCGGCCATCGCGCCCGGCGCGCCCGCAAGGCCGAAGGACTCTGTCCACCGACGCCCTGGATCGGCACTGTACAGGGGCCGCCGGGGAGGGCGGGGAGACCTCGGGAGGGAGGCCATGGATCGGATCACGAAGGTCGCGCTGCGACCCCGGTCACGCCTGCTCGGCGCGGCCGTCTCGCTGGCCATGCTGGCCACGATGTTGCCGCTCGCCGGCGCGGCGATGGCGGCCGCCCCGTCCGCGCCATCGACGCCGGACCTGGCCCCCGCAAGCGACACCGGCTACAGCCAGACCGACAACATCACGAAGATACTGGACGGCCTCGTCTTCACCGGCACGGCGACGCCATCGGCAACGGTCGACATCTACGGTGGCGGGATCCTGATCGGCAGCGACACGGCGACCACCAGCGGCACGTACTCCGTGACCACCACCACGGCGCTGCCGGACAACGCCACCACCGCCATCACGGCGACCGCAACGAACGCCGACGGCACGAGCGACGCTTCCGGCGAGCTGACCGTGATCACCGACAACACGGTGCCGGGGGCGCCTGGCCAACCGGACCTCACGCCCGCGAGCGACACGGGCATCTCCAACTCGGACGACATCACCGGTGACACCACGCCCACCTTCACTGGCACGTCCGAGGTGCATGCCACCGTCGTGCTGTACGCGCAGGCCGGGAGTGGCAGCCCCGCGCAGGTGGGCACCGCGTTGCCGACCACCACGGGGGCCGGCACCTGGACTATCACCAGCACGGCCCTCGCTGCCGGGACCTACACGTTCACCGCCGTGCAGACGGACGCCGCAGGCAACGGGCCCTCCGATGCATCCAGCGGGCTCGCGGTCACCATCGACACGACGGTGCCGGCCGCGCCGTCGCAGCCCGACCTCGCCTCCGCGAGCGACACGGGCGTCTCCAACTCGGACAACATCACCAATGACACGACGCCGACCTTCACGGGCACCGCGCCGGCGGGCACGCTGGTGACGCTGTACGCGGGATCGACGCCTGTGGGCACGACGACCGCCTCCAGCAACGGCGCCTGGTCGATCACCAGCACAACCCTGACGGCGGGCACCTACACGTTCACCGCCACGGCCACGGGGCTGGCGGGCTCGAGCGCGGCGTCGCCCGGCCTGCCGGTCTCGATCCTCACGGCCGCGCCCACCGTGACCGTGAACCAGGCGGCTACCCAGAACGATCCCACGGGCGTGTCGCCGATCAGCTTCACGGTGATCTTCTCCAGTGCCGCGACGGGCTTCACCAGCGGCGACGTCACCGTCGGCGGTACGGCGCCCGGCACGAAGTCGGTGGCGGTCACCGGCAGCGGGACCACGTACACCGTCGCGGTCTCGGGGATGACCGGCGCGGGGACTGTCACGGCCTCGATCGCAGCCAACAAGGTCCAGGACTACGCGGGGAACTGGAACCTCGCCTCGACGTCGACCGACAACACCGTCACCTACGATCCAACCGCCGGCCCGACCGTGACCATCAACCAGGCGTCCGGCCAGGTGGACCCGACCGCGGCCATGCCCGTCAATTTCACGGTCGTGTTCAGCGCCTCCGTCACCGGCTTCTCCGGCGCGGACGTGACGACCGGCGGCACCGCCCCGGGGACGCGGACCGTGACCGTCACGGGCAGCGGGACCACGTACACCGTCGCCGTCTCCGGCATGACCGGCAGCGGCACGGTCACCGCCAGCCTGCCGGCCGACGCCGCGGTCTCGGTGGTCGGCAACCACCCGAGCCGTGCCTCGACGAGCACGGACAACACCGTCACCTACCTGAAGCCGGCGAGGTGGGTCGTGACCGCGTCCACCTACAGCCCGACACCGGGAGCGACGATCACCATCTCGGCGCAGCTCGTCGACGCGAGCGGGGCGGCGGTCCCCGTGTCCGGCATCCCGGTCACCTGGTCGAAGAGCCTCGCCAGCGGCACCCTCTCGGCGCTCTCCAGCCTGACGAACGCCAGCGGCGTCGCCAGCGTCGGATTCACCGTGGCCGCGGTGACCGGCACCGTCTACACGGTCACCGCCACCGGGAACGGCCTGACCGGCACGAGCCCGGCGATCACGGTCGTCGCACTCCCCGCGCAGATCACGCTGACGGCGTCGTCGGGCGTGGTCTCGTGGGGCCGGCCGGTGACCATCACGGCCCAGTTCGCCGCCAGCGGGGCAGGCAAGAGCGTGGCGCTGCAGACGACCACCGATCTCGCGACCTGGGTGACGACCGCCAGCCTGACGGCGAATGCCTACGGGACCGCGACGTTCACCTGGAGCCCGGCGCGCAACCTGTGGTACCGCGCCGTCTTCGCGGGGACGCCGGACCTGAGCGCGGCCAACAGCAACACCGTG
>JAJYDP010000180.1 GCA_021777365.1 Chloroflexota bacterium
CAGCCAGTCGTAGAGGGGCCGGTGCGCCTCGAACTCCAGGGTGCAGATGGAGTGCGTGATGCCCTCGATCGCGTCGGACTGGCCGTGCGCGAAGTCGTACGTCGGGTAGACGCACCACGCGTCACCGGTGCGCGGATGCGCGGCATGCACGATCCGGTACAGCACCGGGTCCCGCAGGTTGATGTTCGGAGATGCCATGTCGATCCTGGCGCGCAGCACCCGCGCGCCGTTGGGGAACTCGCCCTTCCGCATCCGTTCGAACAGCTCGAGGCTCTCCTCGACGGGCCGGTTACGCCAGGGGCTGTTCCGGCCGGGTTCGGTGAGCGTGCCGCGGTGCGCTCGGATCTCGTCGGCCGAGAGGTCGTCCACGTAGGCCTTGCCGGCCCGGATCAGGTGGAGGGCCCAGTCGTAGAGCTGCTCGAAGTAGTCGGACGCGAAGTAGAGGTGCCCGCCCCAGTCGAACCCGAGCCAGCGCACGTCCGCCTGGATCGCGTCGATGTACTCCTGCTCCTCCTTGACGGGGTTCGTGTCGTCGAAGCGCAGGTGACAGCGGCCGCCGAACTCGCGCGCGATGCCGAAGTTGAGGCAGATCGACTTGGCGTGACCGATGTGCAGGTAGCCGTTCGGCTCCGGTGGGAAGCGGGTGACGATCGTCTCGTGCCTGCCGTCCCGCACGTCGGCGGCCACGATCTCACGGATGAAATCGCCTCGTTCCGGCGAGGTCGAGGTCTGGATGCTCACGTGGCAGCGGCTCCCGTCTCGCGGCTCATGAAGACACGGCTCGCGCGGCGGCTGCTCGACACGACACGCGCGCTACGCAACTGGATCGTCGAGCGGCTCGACGTTACCTCGCCCAGCCCGCACCGCGGGAAGTGGGAGGACGGCGGAACCGGTGACGAGTGCCGCTCCGACAGGGCCCGTTCGTGCTGATAGGTGGCTGGCGAGGAAGGATTCGAACCTTCAATCCCCTGATCCAGAGTCAGGTGCCTTACCGTTAGGCCACTCGCCAGTGCAAGCCTGCGGATGATACCGCAGCGTGTCGCGCCGAGCGTGGCCGAGCACAGTCCACGCGGTTCCCGCTCGGGCCTGGCGCACGGCGTTGCGGTCGAGGTCGGCGAACGAGCGGTGGCCCGCGAAGCCCAGGGTGAGGCCCATCTCGGCGAGGAACGAGCGGATCACGTGCTCGACGCCGCCCGCGACATAGCCGAAGGCCTTGTCGTCGAGTACCTCGCGGGCATTCGGCTCGAGATCGTCCGCCGTCGTGGGCGGATCGGGACGCACTCCGCCGGCCCCGGACACGCAGGTGGCGGTCTGGCAGCTGGCCCGCCATGGCCGGAGCCACACACGCCCGGAGTATCGTTGATATGTGAAGGGCGATCGAGTCGAGGCAGTGGTCGACACCGGACAGGGGGTCCAGACCTTCGAGATCGTCGCCACGCGGGCCGGCCGCCGCATCGAGGTCGTCACCTCCCGCGGGGTGGTCGAGGTGCGCGAGGTGACCCGCACCGGCCAGCCGGTGCGCACGGGTCGCTTCATGACCAGCCGGCTGATCGCCCTGGTGGAACATCCCGCGCTGGACGAGCGGGGCCGGGTCGAGGTGACCACGCAACACCGCATCCAGCGGGACCGCGGTTAGGGAAGCCCGCCGCGGACGCGCTGGATGCGCCGCTCCCTCGGGTCAGGCAGTCAGCGCGAGGCGACCGTGGCCACCCTCGCGGCGACCTCCTCCTCCGGTGGCAGCCCGCGGAAGAATCCCCAGTAGAGCGCGGCGTTCGCCAGCTGCAGGGCCCCGGCGATGATGAACGGCAGCGACAGGCTGACCTCGTCGAACAGGTAGCCCGCGGCGAGCGGGGCGACCGCCATGGTCGCCTGGCTCGGCAGGTTCGACAGCGCACCCACCGCCGCACGCTCTCCCGGGTCGGCCATCGCCAGGACGTACGACTGGCGCAGCGGCATCCCGATTCGCTGCACGACCATGCGGACCAGGTACACCCCGCCTGCCGCCAGAAACGACGGTGCCATCACCATCGGAACCAGCAGCACTGCCTGCACCACCCGCACCATGGTCACCGTGCGGACGAGCCCCCAGCGACGGGCAAACCCGGCCGCCGTGAGCGTCGATGCCGCGGTCGCCGCATTGATCACGGCGAAGAGCACGCCGATCTGCCCGGGCCCGACGCCGTAGCGGCGGAAGAACCAGTAGGTCACGAACGGCCCGAACATCCCGACCGCCAGGCCGTTGACGCTGTTGGTCGCCCAGAGGCGCATCAGCAGGGGCATCGAGCGCCGCGGGAGCTGGAGCCCCCGGCCACGGCCGTCTGCGGACGGCGCCCGCCGGGGCTCCTGGAGACCCAGCGCCAGGAGGCCGGCCGCGGCGGCGAGCACTGCCGTGGCGAGGAACGGGAGGCGGAACGCCACGGTCGCCGCCTCGCCACCCGGCCCTCCCTGGCCGGCCAGCAGCGCGAGCGGTCCGCCGATAAGCGCGCCCACGCTCGATGCGAACGCGAGCCGGCCGAACGCGATGTTCCGTCGCACCGGGGGCGTGATCTCGGTCACCAGCGCCTGTTCGGCCGGCTGATACGGCCCCACCATGCCCGCGCCGGCGCCCGCCCCCCGGCCGAAGCTCCCCACCGAGGCCGCGAGGAACAGCAGAGCCGGTGTGCGCGAGAACGCGAACACGACCCCCGCCAGGGCCGCCAGCAGGGGCACGGCGACCAGGAACGGCTTGCGACCGACACGATCCGACGCGAGGCCGATCGCGGTCGACAGTACGGCAGTCGCGATTCCCACGGCGACCGCGAGCTCGCCCAGCTGCAGCGCGCTGAAGCCGATCATGGCCACGTACACGGGAACCATCACGCCGGCGAGCGCGCGCGACGCGCTCATGAACACGCGCGCGGCGATCACGATGGTGAGGTTGCGGTTGCGGGGACGGTGGACGCGGATCACGACCCGACGGTCATGAGGCCTGACTGCACCTCCGCATTGTCGTCTCGGGTGCCCGCTTCCGTCCTGCGCCGACCGGCGCCGGGATGCGCGCGTCGCGGATGCCGTGTAGGATGCGCGGGCCGTGAACCTGCGGCCACACACGCGCTCGCAGGTTCCGTGCATCGTCTGGCCGGGCTCGGCAGCGGGAGGTAGCGTCGCACATGCGGCGCTCGGGGCACGTTTCCCCCGCCGAACGACCCGCGGGATCATGTCATCGTTCCCGCGATCCCCGGCCCGGCACCGGAGCCGCGCTGACCCGCGTGCGGCAGGTGCCCGCTAGGGGAGAAGACCACGCGACCACAGCGGATCCGTCCGTTGCGGTTCCCTGCCCTCCACGACCCCGGTCGGTCCGGTACAGGGAACGCGACGAGACCAACCCGCCTGGGCAACGCGGCGTCGCACCTCGGGCGCGCTTCGGCGCACGTCGAGGCTGCCTCGCATCGCCTTGGCAGCAAGTCACGACATCTCGGGGCGTCATCGCTCCGACTCGGCATCGCATCCGCCCGCCTCGGCGTGGCGTCGGCGCGCTCGTGGACTGCCGGGTCCCGGCGTGCCAGATCGCCACGGCTGATCGTGGCGCTGGGGGCGCTCAGCCTCGCCCTCGTGGCGCGCCCGGTGGTGGCCGGCATCGCGGCGCCCTGGTCGCCGGCGCCGCCCGGGTCGCCCGCATCCCGTGCGTCAATCGTCCCCCGCCGAGCCGCGCCCCCGCCGTTCACGACCGCGGTCGCGTACCCCGAGGGCTCGGCGGAGGAGACGCTTGCGTCCCTCACCTTCGGGCTGGGCGCCGGCACGGCGCAGGCGGGCGATGTCGCGCTGGCGGCACCGACCACGTCCGGCCGGGCGGCGTCCGCACCGACTTCGTCCCCCACCCCCAGGGCCACCCTGCGCAAGGCGCCCGGCAAGACGCCACGGCCGACCCCTAGACCGACGCCGAAGCCGGCGTCGCATGTCGCGACCGCGGTGTCCCTGGCTGCCAGGAAGCTCGACGGACCGGTGAGAGCGGTCCCGGGGATGCCGGCCCCGGAACTGGGCCAGGCCTCCACGTACGGGCCCTTCTATCGGGGCCTGATCGCCGTGCCGCGCCGGGGCCGCTGGCTGGTGCAGATCGTCTGGCACGGGAGGTACGTGATCCGCCGCACCAACGACTACGGGCCGGATCGACGGCTGTTCCCGAACCGCGTGATCGACCTGGACGTCGCGACGTTCGAGGCGTTGTCCGGCCAGAGCTGGACTCGCGGCGTGCTGCGGTCGGTGAAGGTCGTGTACCTGCGCTACCTGGGCGCGTGACCGGCCCGGATCGCGAAGCCCGCGAGGACGACCTGGTGACCGAGCCCCCGCCCCCGGTGCCCCACCGTCTCATGCGCCGTCACCGGCCGCGACGTGCCCCACCGCGCGGCCTCGGGCGTCGCCGTGGGGGACGGCTCGGCACCTTTGCCGCCGCGGCTCTTCGGCGGCGGAGTGTGCGCGGCCGGCGGGTGCGTGCGCTGCGGCCCGGCCGCCGACCCGGGATTGCCCGCGGCCGGGGGCGTGGCGTTGCCCGGCGCGGTCCCTGAGCCTGGCGTCGACGAGAGCGAGGGCGAGCCCGAGGCGGCCACCGCGCCCTGCAGCTCGCCCAGCGCGGCGCGCAGCGCGGCATGGGCCTGAGCGGGCGCGCGCGCCAGCAGCGACGACAACAGCTCCGCGTGCCGATCGAGCGCGCGGGTCAGGCCCGGCGGCACGGTCCCGGGCGCCGAGGTGTCCGCAGCCGCGACTGTCTGCGAGAGGATCGAGCGGTACGCGCCAACCGCGGCCTCCACCGCGTTCGCGTTGCCGGCCCCGGCGGCGCTCTCGGCCTCGCTCAGCCGGGCGCCCAGCCGGCCCGTCTCGGCGTTGAACCACGCCGCCGAGCCGGCGGGGGGCAGGGTGAAGGTTTCGATGTCCAGGCGCGTGGCGTAGAGCGGCCCGCCGGGCCCGCTCGCCGCGAAGGCCGCGCCCGCACCCGAGACCACCAGCGCCGCACCAGCCAGCGCCGCCGCCATGCGGACCCGGAGCGGTGCGCCGGACCATGGCCAGGTGCGCCCGGCAGCGGCGCCCGCACGGGCCCCAGGGCCCACCGCCACAGCGTCTGTTGCGCCGGCAGGTCGAGCGTCGGTGGTGGGACCCCAGGCGGCCGCGGCGCGGTCGAACCGGACGACGATCGCCGCGCGTCCTCGGGCGAGCGAGGCCGGATCCGGCTCGAGCTCGGCGCGGGCGTACTGCTCCAGGGCGCGTTCCACTGGGCTGCTGACGGCCCCGGGGCGGATCTGCCGGGCGTCACGCTGCCGGGCGTCAGGCTGCCGGGCATCACGTTGCCGGGCGTCAGGCTTCCTGGCGCCCGGTCGCCAGGGCGGCCGCAGGTTGCTCATCGCCGCGCCTTCCCGCTCATTCCGACGCCTCGCCGAGCGGGAGACGGTCGAGATCGAGCGTCCCGGCGAGCCGGCGGCGGAGTGCGCCCAGCGCCCGGAACTGCAGCGCGCGCACGGCGATTTCGCGCCTGCCCAGGACCCTGGCCGTCTCGGCCGAGCTCAGGCCGGCGAAGAAGCGGCAGGCGATGACCTGCTGCTGGTCGGGCGTGAGGGTGCGGATCGCCGCGTCGAGGGTCGCGAGGTCGGAGGAACGGACTGCGGCCTCGGCGGGCCCGGGCGCGTCCGCCGGGCTGTCTGCGATGCTGTCCAGCGGCCGGTGCTCCCGGGTGGTCCGCGCGAAGTCGATGACCGCGTTGTGGGCGAGCCGGAAGAGCCATGCCGCGAACGGCACGCCGCGCTGCTCGTACCGCGGCATAGCCTCGATGACGCTCACGAACACGCGCTGCACGAGGTCCTCCGCGTCGCTCGGCTCACGCACGCGGAACCGGATGTACCGGTGCAGCCGCGGGGCGAACAGGTCGTAGAGGCACGCGAAGGCGTCCGCATCGCCGGTGCGGGCACGCAGCACGAGATCCTCGATCGCGTCTCCATCGGCCATATGAACGACAGCCCGGCCCGGACGTGACGGCTGGCGCCCTGGCGAAACGCCAGCGGGCGGGGCCGGATCGCCGGACGGAGTGGTCGGATCGCCAGCGGGCGGGGCCGGATCGCCGGTCGGCGCGGTCTCCTCGCGGATCACCGTGCCACTTTGCCGCATGGGCGCCCGCACGTCCACCGCTGCGTCAGGGCTGGGCGTCCCGGTGCGTCCGGTCTGGGTAGACCGGACGGCGAGGTCCGCTCCGGATCAGGAGGCGAGCGCGACCGCCAGCCGCGCCGCAGTGCGGGCGTTGTTGCGGATCAACGCAACGTTGGCCCGCACCGACGCGCCGTCCGTCAGGTCGGCGATCCGTGCCAGCAGCCACGGGGTGAGTTCGGCCCCGTGCACCCCGACGGCCGCCGCCTCCGCGCTCGCCCGTTCGATCACCGGCTCGATCCGCTCGCGCGGCACCTCGTCGCCGGCGGGGACGGGAACACACACCAGCAGACCCGACCCCAGGCCCAGGCCGAGGTGGGTCCCGACGATCAGCGCCGCCTCCTCGGGTGACGCGACGACCAGGGGCGACCGGATGCCGCTCCGGCGGGCCCAGAACCCGGGGACCTCGTCCCCGCCGATCGTCACGAGCGGGACGCCGCGTGTCTCCAGCGCCTCGACGGTCAGCGGGACGTCCAGGATGAGCTTGGGCCCTGCGCTCACGACCGCGACCGGCGTGCGGGCCAGCTCGTCCAGGTCGGCCGAGATGTCCAGGCTGCCGGCTCCGCCCCCCGGGCTCACCAGGGCTCCCCGGTGCACACCACCGATTCCGCCGGTGGCAAAGACCCGGATGCCCGCCGCGTGTGCGGCGATCATCGTCGCCGAGACGGTGGTGGCGCCCCAGCCCCCTCGCGCGATGCTGGCGGCCAGCGTGGGCCGGGCCACCTTGGCGACCCCGGTGGCGGTCGCGAGCGTCTCGAGCTCCGCGCTCTCCAGCCCGATCAGCAGCCGGCCGTCGTGGATGGCGACCGTGGCGGGCACGGACCCCCCGGCGCGCACCTCCTCCTCGCTGTCCCGGGCGATGGAGAGGTTCTCGGGGTACGGGAAGCCGTGGGTGATCAGCGTCGACTCCAGCGCCACCACCGGCCGCCCGTGGCGGAGGGCGTCGGCGACCTCCGGGGCGACACGGAGGATGGACGCGACGCCGGCAGGCATAGAGCGGCGGGGCTCCGTCAGATCGCGAGTGTTCACCGTCTCGCCCGTCATCAGCGCTCCTCGTTTCCACCGCAGCCAGCGGGCCAGCAAGGGCCCAGAATGGGCCGGTCGAGTCGAAATGGACGATCACCCAGCCACGAGAGGAGCCGGCCCGGTGCCCCAGAAGATCATCCTCGATTGCGACCCCGGCCACGACGACGCGATGGCCATTCTGCTGGCCAACGCGTCCCCGGCGATCGAACTGCTCGCGATCACCACCGTGGCGGGCAACCAGACCCTGCCCAAGACCACCCTGAACGCGCGCCGCGTCTGCAGCCGGGCGGGGATCCGCGGGGTGCCCATCGCGGCCGGCGCCGATCGACCGCTGGTGCGGGCGCAGCGGATCGCCGCCAACATCCACGGCGAATCGGGGCTCGAGGGGCCCACCTTCGCCGGCGAACCGGACGTCCCGCTCGACCCCCGCCACGCCGTCGACCTCATCATCGAGCTGCTCCTCGCGTCGGACGGTGACGTCATGCTGGTCCCCACCGGGCCCCTCACCAACATCGGGCTGGCCATGCGCCGCGAGCCGCGCATCCTGCCCCGGATCCGGCACGTCTCCCTGATGGGCGGGGCGTGGGGCTTCGGCAACCAGACGCCCTCGGCCGAGTTCAACATCCTGGTCGACCCCGAGGCCGCCCGCATCGTCTTCGAGAGCGGGGTCCCCATCACCATGTGCGGCCTGGAGCTCACGCACCAGGCGAAGGCCACCCCGGACATCATCGCGCGCTTCGCCGCGCTGCACACCCCGCTCGGCGACTTCGCGGTGGAGATGCTGCGCTTCTTCGCGAGCACCTACCGGAAGCTCCACGGCTTCGACGGCCCGCCGCTCCACGATCCCACCGCGCTGGCCTGGGTGATCGACCCGACCCTGGTGGAGACGCAGCCGGCGCACGTGGACATCGAGACCCACGCCGAGTTCAGCTCCGGCCGCACCGTGGTGGATCTCCATGACGTCCTCGGGCTCCCGAAGAACGTGCTGGTGGGCACGAAGCTCGACGCGCCGCGCTTCTGGGACCTGATGGTGGGCGCGATCGCGAGCTACGGGACCGGTCAGTAGACCCAGGGGAACAGCTTGCGCGTGCGGGCGCGGTACGCCGGGTACCCGGCGTACCGGTCGGCCAGCCACGCCTCCTCCCGGCGCGACTTGAGATCGAAGAACACCCCGAGCACCACCCCGCCCGCGACCGCGAGCGGCGCCGCCATGGCCACGCCCCAGCCGATCGCACCCAGCACGATCCCGCCGTAGATGGGGTGCCGGACCATCCGGTACGCACCGCGCTCGACCAGCCGTGCGCGCTCCTTGGGCCGCGGGACGGCGGTCAGGTTCTCCCCGAGGTCGATGACGCCTCGGAG
>JAJYDP010000181.1 GCA_021777365.1 Chloroflexota bacterium
GCAGGCGATCGAGACACAATCCGGACGTTCACCCGTAAAGGGTCGGCCCTACTCCTCTCGCCCCGACCAAACTCAGCTCATCGGGACCGATCTCCAGAATGGCGGGCACTGCCTCGCTCAGGCCCCGATTGACCGCCGCAGGCGTCCATGCGTACTCGATGCTCTGGAAACCCTTGGCATCGAACGCTGCGAACAGAGTTCCGGCGAGCTGTTGGCGAGCGTCGTCGTCCGCCTCGGCCCACAGGCGGGGCAGGTCCGCCAGGAACTCGCGGATCTCCGCCTCGGTCAGCGTATCCGGGTTGGCCGGCCGGCTGGCCAGGGCCTCGGCTGCATCGAGCTGCGCCATTCTGGCCTGCCATCGGATGACGTTCCGATCGCGTTGCAGGTCGCGGGTGGCCTCGTCACGGTCCCGCGCGATCCTCGCGAGCTCCGCGTGGTCGATGAGCATCTCGCCGTCGGCGTGGCGCGCGAGCACCGCGGCAATCGTCGGCTCGTCGAAGGCGCCGGCACGAGCCAGGAGTAGCCCGGCGAGCCCCTCATACCACCGCTGCGGGTAGCTGTGGCCGTCAAAGGTCGAGTGGCGGCCACGGACGCTGACGGCGATCTCGGGTTTGGCCGTCCGGAAACCCTCGCAGACCGGCGTGGGATGTCGATACCGTCCTGTGTCGCCATACAGGTAACGGCCGCATGACGCGCAACGGACTTTCAGGGCGTACTTGCGGCGAACAACTCTCCCCGGTGTCCGCGTCCTGCGCCGGCTCCGCTGCTTCTGCACCGCGTCCCACACGCGTTGGTCAATCACGGCACCCAGCCGGCTATCGGTGCCGTCTTGGAGCTTGCCGAGGTACAGGCGGTTGGTGAGGATGCCCCGTACGACGTGAACGGTGAGCCCGGTGCTCGAAGCGACCTCCCGGTCCGTCATGCCGCCCGCCGCCAAATCGAACACCCGATTGACGACTATGAGACCGGATTCGTCCACCTCGAGAAGGAAGTCCTCTCCAACTCGCCTGAACCCTGGAGGTGCCAACCCTCCCGGGTCGCGGTGGTCGGCGCGCTTGCTCGCGTATCCAGATCGAACGTTCTTGGAGTGGTCCCGGGAGTAGATTTCGGCGGCCTCCATCTTGTCGATGAACCGCTCGAAATCGACCTCGTTCGATGACAGGATGCGATCGTTGCATATCCAGATCACGACACCGTGGCTCTGGAAGTAGTGCCGGTAGTGGAGGGCGAGGCGAGTATCCCGAATGAAGCGCGAGGAGTAACCGACGAGCAAGACATCGAACAGTCCGGCCGCAGCGGCGGCGAGCATCGCCCTGAACTCCGGAGTTCGAGTGGCCGGTGGGTCCTCCATGGAGTCTCGACCGGACCAACCCGACTTCGCGACGAGCCATTCGAGGTGGGTATCGATGAGTCGGAACTCATCGATGGCCGCATCCTGCATCCGGTGCTGCGCTGCGGGTCCCTGCTTGTCGAGCTGACCTCTCGACGATTCCCGGCGCCACCGGGCGCAGCGAAGACCGCGCAGGTCGTCGGGCACTCGGGGCAGGACGTGCGTCGGCCCCGGCCTCAGCAGGACGGCGTATCCCGGCACGCGGGGCGTAGCTTCGATTGTCATGCGATCTCCTCGTCGGTCGCGCTGTCCGCGTCACCCTCGACGGCGGCATTCGCGTCAATCCGTTGGATGCCCAGGCGCCGTTCTTCGGCACGCCGTCGCTCGATGGATCGGATGGCCACCACAAGCGCGACCACGATCGGATCCCCGACGAGGTACACGCTCGCACCAGTCGACTGGTTCGTCTCGGTGCAGTTGTGCTGCGGTTCGATCCCGGCGGTCATGCGGCGTGCACGTGCTGCTGTCATCTGCATCCCGGACATCGGGAAGCTGATGCACTCTGTGCAGGACCGTCCCGCTGTCAAGGGCGCCTGGAGGCGAGATCCGTGGCCTGGAAAGGCGGCGGCGATGACACCGGATCAACATCGGCCGTGCTGCTCCGCCCACAACATGAACACGGTGCCGCCCACGAGCACGCTGACCGTCAGTGGCAAGTCCCCGGTTGCCATTGACGCGAAGATCCCGCCGATCAGGGCTCCGAAGATCGCGCGGAGCGTACGCCAAGACGGACGCGGGAGAGACAGCGGGTCCGGCGCAACGACCCGGCGCGGCGGCCGTTCGGCAGGGTCAGCTCTCGCCTCACTGATTCGTCGGGCGTTTCGTCCCCGAAGCTCGGCGTAGGCGACGTTGAGGCGAGCCGTCGCGCGAGTCCTGTGGACTCGGTCCGCCTCCGAGGTTGCGTGATCCGGATGGCACTCTCGGATCCGTTTCCGATAGGCGGCGTGCACCTCGGTCTGCGACGCACCCGTGCGGAGTCCCAGTTGCGCATACAGACCGTCCAGCGATCGTCCGCGATCTTCCGCGACCGTCGTCACGGGCACGCGACCCGACCGGTGGGGCCGGTGCCGGCGTACCCGCGCCTCACTGGACGGGCTCCGCTCTCCCGCTCGCAGCGTCCCAGGCTGCCGTCGCTCGGGGCACCGGCCAGCGCGGGTCGATCGAGATCGGAATGCGCACCACGGCCCCGACCAGTCCGTAGCGGTGCGCCGCCAACAGCGCGACCAGGATCGCGTCGGGGAGGGCAGCGTAGGCGGGGCCCGCCCAGCACACCCTGCCGGTCCCGTCCTTCGCGACCGGCTGATACAGCTCGTGCACGGCTCACCGGACCTCGCGTTTGACGAGCCTGCCCGCCTGATCGAGCGTGTCGACGATCGTGAGGCTGTTGCCGTCCTGGTCGGCGATGACCCAGTACCGCTGCGTGGCGCGGTGCTCGTGCCGGGGAAGCAGACCCCACACCCACGCCATGATCACGAGCCCCACGAGCATCCCGAGTGCCGCCATGGCGCACCTCCGTTCGCGTCGACGCTTGCGTACCCACGACGCGCGCGTCAATAGGACGTACGAGTACGCGCGCAGGCCGACCGGCAGGATGCGCGCCAGCTGGCTGGCACCCAGCTCGTTCGGCAGGGGAACGCGGCTACGCGGGGCGGAACCGAGGGGCGTTGCCCGGCCCCACGCGCACGAGGTTGCCGGAGGAGACGGCGGCCAGCAACGCGCGGCGGGCCGTCTCGTCGCTGCAATCGAGCGCCGCAGCCAGGGCCCGCGTGGTGAGCCCGCTGTCCGGGGTGGCGTCGATGGCCGCCGCCGCGAGCGCCTGCAGCTCCGTCGCGCCGATGCCCCCGGGCAGTCGGGTCTCGCCCGACCCCGCCGCTGTCGGGGCGGAGACGACGTCGAACGACCCAGCGTCGCCGTCGAAGGCGAACTCGATGACGCCGCCCTCCGCGTCGCGCACGTCACAGGCGATGCGTCCGCGGGTGCCACGGCGGGTGAGGATGAGGTTGGCATCGGTGGAGGAGGTGACGACGCCCGAGCCGCGCGCCGCGACACTCGCCGAGGCGGTGCCCTCGGCATGCTTGGCGGTGTGGTGGATCAACAGCACCGCGGTCCGGCACGCCTCGATGATGTCCTGGATGCCCGACATCACCGGTTGCATCTGCCAGCTCTTGTCTTCCTGCGCGCCGTGCAGCCGGATGAGTGGGTCGAGCACCACCAGCACGGGGTGGATGCGCTCGATCTGCGCGTAGAGCAGCTGGAGCGACGCTGCGTCATCGAGGCGGACCTTCTGGCGGACGATCAGGTGCACCTCGGCGGTCGGCCCACGGCGGGCGCAGATACGGCGATACCGCTCGGCGGTGCCGGCGCGTACGCCTTCTTCCAGCACGTAGACCACCGGGCCGGGCGCGGCGGCCCGGCCCAGGAACGGCTGCCCGAGCGCGATCGCCACGGAGAGATCCTGGGCGAGGTAGGTCTTCCACGACTTGGGCGCACCCGCCAGCACCGCCAGTCCCTCGCGCGGAATCAGGTCCTCGACGAGCCAGCGGACGGGGTCGTGGATGGTCGCGAGGAAGGTATCGAGGTCGACGCAGTAGGGGATGGGTTCTTCGGGCACGACAGGACGTCTCCACCGCCCCTGCGCCGACGTCATCGTAACCGCGGCGATCAGACCGGAGGCGGTTGCCGCCCTGACGCTAGGTTATGGGAAGAAATGCCGACCTCGTCAAGCCCCGCCGCCGGCCTCCGCTCGTAGTTGGGAGGCGATCCGTGTCGATGCACCTCGAGGGCGAGTGGTCGACCCACAGAACACCACGGGGACATGCCGGCGAGCGCAACCGTCGCGCGGGAGCCTGGAGGCTGGCCCATGTCCGCCCGTTGGGTCGCCGTCAGCGCCCGGGTCCGGGCGGCCGATCGCGGGGGGTTCCGCCACCGGCTCCGGTCCCCTGTCGCGGCGCGTAGAGCCGTGACAGCAGATCGTCGCGATCGGCGGCAGACAGGCGCGCAGAGTCGGCGAGGATCGCGTCGGTCAGCTTGCGCCGCGTCTCGAGGGCCGCCGCCCGCTGCGTCGCGGCCCGCTCCTGGTCCGCCGCCGCGCGGCGGTTCTGCGCCGCGGTCCCCGATTCGCCCGACGAGAGGATCCAGAGCAGACGGAACAGGCCGACCAAGACGAGCAACGGGACCATGCCGTTCATCGTCGCCCCCATCCCCTGGGACGCGCACTCGTACCCGCCCCAGCCACCGCGTCGCCTCTGGGACCCGGCGTCAAGGGCCGTCGGGGGAAGCGGATGGTGATGCTCGACGGACCGGCGCCGCTGCGGACATCCACGAGCGCGAGCCCGAGAGGGCGGTCCTCGGGCGGCACATACAGCCGCACTGGATCGGGCACCTGCAGTCCGAACCGCGCCCGGGCGAGGGCCGCCACGTCCCGCTCGACTTCCGCTTGGTCCATCGCCCGACCCGGGGCGGCGATCTGACCCTCCCAGATCCACAGGCCGCACTCATTACATTCGAGATCGTCGCCCACCGGATCGGGCATCCAACTGACCATGCCGGTCCAGCTCGGACACCCGCAGGCGGGGCACGCGATCGGCCAGGCCACGTACCTCATATCAGCCTCCATCCAGTGCCGGCAGCTCGGGGCGCGCCGGATGCAGGGGTATCGGTCGAGTCGTCGACCCTGTCAAAGAAACCGCACGTCCGTGCGTGACTGGCTTGTGTGATCTCGCTGGCCAGCACGGTCGCGAATCCACACCACACCACGGACCCCTGGGGGAGGGAGGCGTGGTGTGGACTTGCGGAGCCGACGCGCGCGCGCGGCGCCAGCCCCTTGACGGCGTCACGACTCCGACAACACTCCCGTCGCGGAGTTGGGGTTGTTGAACTGGGGCTGAGGTGGACCGAGTGGCTGCGACACGTGCGAGGGCCGACTTGCGCCGGCGGGCGGCGGCTCCCCTGCCAGTGCTGCGTCCCCTCAGGGTCACGCTGCGGGCCGTCTGGTCGCGGCTTCGACGCCACTGGACCCTGGCCCGCGGCCTCTACGTCGCGGTGCTCGCGCTCGACGTGGGGCTCTCCATGTTGCGGTCGACGTGGTACGACGTCGCATTGCTCTGCTGGCTCGCCGGCGGAGGACTGGCCATCGGGGTGTCCGCGATCGCCGAGGCAGATCGACTCGCCCGCGAGCGGGCGCACGCCCTGTGTCCCACGCCGCTCGTGGGAGGTTATCGACTGGCCGCCCCGCCGGGGGAGGTGGCCCCCGACGTCCTGCTGGCCCTGGACCTCGTCGAGTACCTCTACGCCCACGCCGTGCGCGTCGAGCGATCAGTCCGTGGGCGTCGTCGAGCGACCCGGTCGACCTACGCGGTCCCCCTCCGAACGCTATGTCGGCAGTGGGCCGCCGAGCGGGGACTGCCAATCCGACGGGGCGACCGGACCGGCCACGTGCTCCTCGAGAGCGGCGTCATCCACGTTGTGACCATCTCGCAGGCCCGCGCCTGGAGGCTCGCCAGCCCGACCGCCGAGTCCGCGATCAAGACGCTCGAGCTTGCCACTGGGCAAACCCTCGTCCGGTGGGATCTCGGGCGCTGCGTGCCCGAGATGACCGAAGTCACTCGACGGGCGCCGTGAGATGAGCCATGTCCGCGCATACGACCGTCAGCGCGCGAGGGCACGCTCCGGCACGCGGGCCGCGAGCGGGCCGCTACAGCTTGCGAACGCGTGGGCGGCTCAGGCGAGGTTCCCAGGGCCAACCCGGCAGTGCTTCAAGCAGAGCAGCACTCTCGGGACAGAGCCGTCCACGCCGATGCGCGGTCCGCTGCTTCGCGCACCACTTGCCGAGCGCGAAGCAGCGCACGTCGTCGAGGGTGGGGTGCGCCTTCGTGTCCTCGACGTCGACCACGAGCAGGGAATGAGGGGGAGATGCGGCCCCTGACGCGGGCCGAGGCGCTCTTGGAGGCCGGCCACTTCCGGACCATCCGGAGCTCACAGGCGCCCGACATGGTGCCGCGGTTGGTGGCGACGCTCAACTCGCCAGCCGCTCTTGGCGGCCGCGGCTCCATCCACGCTGATGCTGCGGGTAGGGGCAGAGCCCCACGCCCAGATTCATCCACAGGCACGGATGCTTGCGGACGGGGCGGGGCATCGGCGTCTCTCCTCGAACGTCCGCTCGGATCGTCCGAGGCACGATGCGATACCCGATCTACCTCACGTCGGGCGCCCTGGCAGCCTCTCCGTCAGGTCGATCAAGGACTCCGAAACAGCTGATTGGAGCGAAATCCGCATTGCCAGCGAACCGAAGCGGATCTCGGCGCGGACCAGGTTCCGGAACAGCGCCGTCGGCGCGTGTTCGTTCGTCGAGATCGCGACGACGGGGGCAACCGCCTCGAGCCAGCGGCGAAGGTCGAACGTCTCGAGGACCTCGGCGGTCACGTACAGGCCGAGGTCCAGGTCCGAGAACTCGTCCGCCGTCCCGGTCGCGAATTAGCCCATGACGAAGAGACAGACGACCTCGGGCGATACTTCGGCACGGGTCCGGATGCGGTTGAGCAGCAGCGCCTGCGGCAATACAGCCATGACCGTCAACCCGAGCCGGCCGAGATCCGCCAGAACAGCTCGAGCAGCGACGTCGGCGCCGAGGCCCGCACGAACAGCGGGATCGTGTCGAGCGGCACCGGACGACGCACGACGCGTCCGCCCTGAACGCGCTCGTCCGTCCAGGCATCGACCCACTCGCCGGGCGGCAGGTAGACGTCCCAGGTGTCGGCGCCGGGCTCGACGACGGGCGCGACGAGCAGGTCGTCCCCGAACATGTACTCGTAGGGATGCCGCCAGATCTCCGGATCGTTCGGCCAGTCGAAGAAGAGGGCGCGCATGAGAGGCACGCGACGCGTGACAGCGCGCCGCGCCTGCTCGGCGAGATAGGGCGCGAGCCGTTCCCGGAGCTGCGCAAAGTGGCGGTAGATAGGGATCACCCGGTCGTTGCCCGTCCGCTCCGCGATGTTCCAGGGGGTGCGGTCCCGCGACGGACGTCGGTGGTGGTTGAACTCCGAGTGGTACTGCATGATCGGGCAGAAGCACGCCATGGCCACGGCGCGCAGGTACAGTTCGGCCGAGGGAATCTCGCCCGAGAACCCGCCGAGGTCCCAGCCCCAGAAGAAGACGCCTGACGCCCCTGCGCTGAGGCCCGCCGTGATGGACGCACGGAAGGCCTCCCAGGTCGAGTTCTCGTCGCCGGCCCAGTGCGCGGGAACCGTGCCTGCGCCGGTGAAGCCGGCGCGGCTGAACGTCACCGGCTCCCGGCCGGCCGAGCGGAGCAGGTCGTGGTACGCGGAGGCGTAGAGCACGGGATAGCGGTTGTTCGTCTCGGCACCTCGTGTGCCGTCCGCGTAACGCAGCTCGTCGCCCCAGGCGTGCTCACCGCCGTCGGTCTTGAACCCGTCGATGCCGAGGTCCTCGACGAGGTAGCGGCGCTTCTCGAGCCACCACGCCTTCGCGTCCGGGTTCGTCCAGTCCGGCAGCAGCGCGCCCGGGAACCACCAGCCGCGATTGCGGTAGGGCCGTCCGTCGGCCTCGCGAACGCCGTATCCGCGCGACACCATCGTGTCGCGATCCGCGCGCGCCTGACCCGTCGGTGCTGGCCGAGCCTTCAGGAGCGGCACCTGCCAGAGCAGCAGGCGGATGTCGTGGCCGTGCAGCCAGTCGACGAGGCCCTTCGGATCGGGCCACGCACCATCCGGCGGGAACGCGAAATCGGCGAGCCGATGGGGCGAGCCGTCGGGGTGCACCGCGTACCGCGCGTCCCGGAAGGCGGCAAAGGTCGTCTCGTCGCTCCACGCCTCGATCACGAGCACGCCCGCGGGGATCCCCTCGGCCCGCGTGCGCTCGACCTCGGCGCGCACGCGGGCCTCGGTGTTCCACTCGTTGCCGCTCATCCAGGGGTGGAAGATCCACTCGGGCGGCAGGGCGTCCTCGCCGGTCTCGGCGAGGAAGGCGGCCAGCACCTCGGCGGGCGTGCCCGCGTAGAGCGATACGATGGTCGTGGGTTCCGCGTCCTCTGAGTCGAGCGCCACCTCGATCCACAGGCGCTCCGGGTCCGACGCGCCAACGTCGTACCAGGTGCGCCGGCTGGTGCGCACGTGGAATCCCCATGCGGGACGAC
>JAJYDP010000182.1:0-5914 GCA_021777365.1 Chloroflexota bacterium
CCGCTGGCTCGCGTGCCAGCGGGTCTCGGCCACGCGGCGCGCCACCTCGGGGGAGAAGCGGACCGTGACCGCCTCCAGCGGCTGGTCGGCGATCACGTCCCAGCCGCGGGCGAGCTCGGCGGCGGTTCCTCCCGCCTCCTCCCGCTCGAAGCTCTCCGCGGTCAGCGTCGCGTCGCGGATCCGCTCGACCTTGAACGTCCGCCGGCTGCCTCGCTCCTCGTCGAGCCCGATCAGGTACAGGGCGTGCGTCAGCGCCGACGGCTCGATCGCGTACGGGCGGACCCGGGTGCGGCGCACCCCTCGCGACGGGTCGTAGGTCCGGGCGTCGTACTCGATCTCCACGACCCGCCCGCGCGCCCACGCTTCCGTGAGCGTCCGGAAGACGCGGGTGAACCGCTGGTCCGGGGGCCGCTTCGCGACGAGATCGGCGGTCGCCTGGATGTGCTCGGCGAGCACCTTCGGCAGGACCGCGGCGAGCTTCACGAACGCGCCGATCAGCTCGCTGTCGTACTCATCGCTGGCCTTGGCCAGGACTCGCGCGGCCAGGAACAGGGTCATCGCCTCGTGGAGCGTCAGGTCGAGCGGGGGGAGGAACGCCCCCTCCTCCAGCCCGAACCGTCCGGCGTCCTGCCAGATCGGGAGCCCCGCGTCCCGCTCCATCGCGGCGAGGTCGCGGTACACCGTGCGTTTCGAGACTCCGACCAGGTTGGCGATGGCACCGGCACCGAGCCCTTCGCGGTGCTGGTGCAGGACCTGCGCGATCTTCAGGTACCGGGCCGCCCTGTCCCACTTCAGGCCGGCGCGGTCCTCGTGCGACAGGGTCATGCGCCAGCCTCCGGGTCGCTCATGGAGTCGGGGCCGCGATAGGGGGCGGGCTCGCCAGCGGTTGCGTGGTCAGCGTCGCCTGGAGGGTACCCTGCAGGCCTCCCGGCCAGCCCGGGTTGAGGCCCTCCACCGAGACCGAGACCATCGCCAGCTGGGCGTCCGGCAACAGCCACCAGTCCAGGTTGCCACGCCAGTCGGCGATCGCCGTCGCGTCGGACAAGGGAGGCTGCCCGATCAGCCAGCGCAATGGTCGGAACGCCTGCAGCGCAACGGAGCCACCGGCCAGGAGCCGGCAGTGGCGGGCCCGGACGCCGTCGACGATCTCGA
Organism: Chloroflexota bacterium; assembly: GCA_021777365.1. Next base: position 1,153 of record JAJYDP010000182.1, read on the forward strand.
TCCCGAGGTCCTCCGCCGCGAGGCGTGCGGGGCTCGCGAGCGTCACTCGGATCACCTCCGAGTCGAGCGTCTCGCGGGCCTGCAGGATCACCGGCGCGGGGGTCGCCCCGACCTCAACGTACGGGGTGATCTCCTCGGTCACCGGCACCTCGCTCCACGGTGCGCCGGCGGGCCGGAGCCACGCGGACGCCCCGACCCTTACGTAGTTCAGCGATGAGGGCTCCCGCCCCGAGTCCACCGGCCACCCCGTCAGGCTGGCCGTCCAGCGCTCGTTGTCGCCGCCGCGAGTGCCCGTCAGGGTGACGGTCCCGACCTTGTGGTTGCCGCTCCAGGCCACGGCCTGCACGGACACGCTCGCGCTGTCCGGGACACTCGGCAGCGTCGAGCAGGCCGGTGGAAGTGGCGGTGCGGCCGACGCGAGCGGACCCCCCGGGCCCGTAACGGGGGAGAGCGCGAGCTCGGTGCCGAGCGCGGCCACCGCGGACACGCCGGAGCCGACCGCGAGCATCGCCACCGCGATCAGTCCCGCCAGCGCCGCGCGCGCACGCCGGACCGAGGTGCCACCCAGCACCTGCCGCGAGAGGCCGAGCCCGGCCAGCAGGGACGCGGCCCCCAGCGCGAGGAACCAGCCGTACGCGTCCTCGAGGGAGGGCAGGAAGGGCGTCGCGGAGGCCTGGCGCAGGGCGGCGACCAGCCCGGCCATCGACGGCGCGAGGAGCAGCAGCTCGAGGATGCCGATCCACGTGACCACGACGGATTCCCGCCGTCCCCGGACGAGGGGTGGCCAGGCGATCGCGACCAGCGATGCGGCCAGTCCCACGACGGGCGTGGCCGCCACGAGCGGGGCGACCGGGACCCCCGGACGGTAGGCGAGGGCGACGGCCAGGATCACGGCTCCCCAGAGGAGGGCCGCGGTGGCCGCGAGCAGGCGAAGGCGAATGGCGCGCACGCGCACGGCGCCAGTGTACGGTCGGCTACCATCGGGGCGATGCCCGCCACCTTCACGCGCCCAGTCCTGACGCCCGCCGCCGAACGGACACTCCGAGATGGCGCGGGCAGCGCCGGGGGCGTCCGCGACGCGCGGCCGCTGATCAGCCTCACCACGGACTTCGGGGAGCGCGACCCCTCGCCCGCTATCTGCCGAGGCGTGATCCTGGGCATCGCCCCGGACGTCCGGCTCCTCGACGTCAGCCACGAGATCGCGAAGTACGCGGTGCTCGACGGCGCGCTGCTGCTGTGGGCCGCGCTGCCATACCTGCCCGTGGGTGTGCATGTCGCCGTGGTCGATCCCGGAGTTGGCACCGCGCGCCTGCCGATCGCCGTTCGCGTCGCGCGCGGCGACGTACTCGTGGGGCCGGACAACGGCCTCCTCCTGCCTGCCGCGGACCGGCTGGGCGGGATCGTCGCCGCACACGCCCTCGAGAACGCCGACTACCGGCTCCCGGTGGTCAGCGCGTCGTTCCACGGCCGCGACGTCTTCGCCCCGGCCGGCGCCCACCTGGCCCTCGGTGTGCCACTCGGGGCGTTCGGGCGGCCGCTCGACCCGTCGGGCCTGGTGCGCCCCGATCTGCCGGCGCCGGAGATGATGCCCGACGCACTGGCGACCGCCGTGATCTACGTGGACACGTTCGGCAACGTCAAGCTGGCCGGGGAGCGCCAGGATCTCGAGGCCGCGCTGGGTGTGCTGGAGCCGGGGAATTCGCTGCAGGTCTCGCCGTCCCCGCGCGGACCGGCCCTCGACGGCGACCGCGTCCGGCCGCGCCAGGCGGCTCCCGCGACGCTGACGTGGCAGCTGACCTTCGCGGCCGTGCCTCAGGGCGAGGCGCTCCTCTACGAGGATTCCTACGGCCGCCTCTGCCTCGCGGTCGACCAGGGCGACGCCGCGGCGCGCCTGGGGTTCCGGGCCGGCGATCGGCTGACGATTCGCAGGGCGCCGCGCGGATAGAGCCGGGCGGATAGGCCCGTGCGAATCGAGACTGTGCCAGGCCGTCGCGGGGCCTCGAGCGGCACTGGCACGGCGGCTACACTGACGAGGAAGGGTTGCTCCGTGAGCGCGTGGGTGCGTTGCGGTGCGTGGGAGCGAGAGGAGGCCACGGATGCATACCAGGATCAGGCTGCTCGCCGCGGCGATGACCGTCGCGCTGCTCGCCGGATGCGGAGCCGGCGCTACCACGGCGCCCAAGATCGGGCCTGCCACCCAGGCGGCGCCTGCGGCGAGTGCCGCGCAGCCAGCCGCGCCCAGTGCTGCTCCGAGCCTGGTCGCCGGCACCGCCGCAGTCCCGAGTGCCCCGGCGTCGGCCGCGGCGATCGCCGCCAGCTGCATGAACGGCCAGGTGCAGACCCTCAGCGCAGGCAAGCTCACCATCGGCACCGACAACCCCGCCTATCCTCCGTACTTCGCGACGGACAGCGGGACCCCGCCGAAGCCGTGGAAGCTCGGCGATCCAACCAACGGGCAGGGGTTCGAGAGCGCCGTCGCGTACGCGGTCGCCGGTCAGCTCGGATTCGGGAAGAGCAACGTGGTGTGGACCGTAGTGCCCTTCGACAACTCCTACGCCCCCGGCACGAAGCCGTTCGACTTCTACCTTGCCCAGGTGTCGTATACGCCGGAGCGTGCAACGGCCGTCGACATGTCGGATGGCTACTACTACGTGGCGCAGTCGGTCGTCGCGCTCAAGGGCGACCCGATCACCGCCGCGACATCGATCGCCCAGCTCAAGCCGTACCGGCTCGGCGCGATGCAGGGGACGACCGCCTACACCGCCATCAAGACGGTCGTGGCCCCTACGGCGACGATCTCCGTCTACTCGTCGAACGACGCGGCGATCCAGGCCCTCAAGGCGAAGCAGATCGACGGCATCGTGACAGACCTCCCTACGGCGTTCTACATCACCGTGATCGTGGGCCAGTTCCCCGTGACCCCCGGCCCCGACGCGGAGCACTTCAGCCTGGTCCTGGCCAGGGGAAGCCCGCTCACGACATGCGTGAACCAGGCGATCGGCGCCCTGAAGGCGAGCGGAAGCCTCGCCGAGATCACCACGGAGTGGCTCTCGGACAAGGCGAGCGCGCCGGTCCTGCAGCCGTAGTGCCGGCCGCGCTGCTCACGGCGTGAGTGGCATCCGGGCCGGGGGCGGCCCGCTCGACTCGGGCGAGCTGGTCGCTCTCTCCGGCCGCCGCCCGCCACGCCCCGGCGGGGGCCATGATCGCTCCGCGCTGCGGTCCACCTTCATCGCGCTCGCGAGCACCGTCGTCTTCTTCGGTGCCGTCGCGTGGATCGTCGTTCACGCTCCCGGCTGGCCGGAGGTCCAGCGTTCGTTCTTCGACGGGACGGTGTGGGCGCAATCCGTGCCCGACATCGTCCCGGCGTTCTGGGTCAACGTGCAGCTGTTCTGCATCGCCGAGGTCTTCATCCTCGTGCTGGCGCTGATCCTGGCGGTGCTGCGGAGCCTGCCCGGCCCCATCTTCTTCCCGCTGCGGCTCCTGGCCACCATCTACGCCGACTTCTTCCGCGCGGTCCCCGGCGTCCTGATCATCTACGTGCTCGGGTTCGGGATCCCCGGGCTGCAGATCGAAGGCGTCCCCAACGATCCGTTCTTGTACGCCGTGATCTCTCTCACGCTCGTCTACTCGGCGTATGTCTCCGAGGTGTACCGCGCGGGAATCCAGTCGGTCCATCCGAGCCAGGAAGCCGCGGCGCGATCGCTGGGCTTGTCGCAGCTCCAGGCGCTCCGGTACGTGGTGCTGCCGCAGGCCGTCCGCCGCGTGATTCCGCCGCTGCTCAACGACTTCATCGGCCTCCAGAAGGACACCGTGCTGGTGTCCTACATCGGCGTCGTCGAGATCTTCCGCCAGTCCCAGATCGACCAGTCCGCCTCGTTCAACTTCACCCCGTACATCGTCACGGCGCTCGTCTTCCTGGTGGTCACGGTCCCGATGGCCCGGTTCGTGGATGTGCTGATCGCGCGCGACCGCCGGCGCTTCCTGGCGGGGGCTCGATGACCGCGGCGCCCTCGCGGTCCGGCGGACCCGTTCCCGCGCTGCGCGTGGACCGGGCCTGGAAGTCATTCGGGTCGACCATGGTGCTGCGCGGAATCGACCTGTCGCTGGCCGAGCACGAGGTTGTGTGCCTGATCGGTGCGTCAGGGTCGGGCAAGTCCACCCTGCTGCGCTGCGTCAACCTGCTCGAGCCGGTCGACGCGGGCAGCATCTACCTGCAGGAGGAGGAGATCACCGCGCGCGGGGTCGACGTGAACCGGGTCCGCCACCACATCGGGATCGTGTTCCAGGCGTTCAACCTGTTCCCGCACATGAGCGTCCTGGCCAACGTCACGCTTGCGCCCCGCAAGGTGCTGCACCTGCCCCGCCCGGAAGCCGACCGGCGCGCGGTGGCGCTGCTCGACCGGTTCGGGCTCGCGGACAAGCGCGGCGAGTTCCCCGACCGGCTCTCGGGCGGCCAGCAGCAACGCGTCGCCATCGTGCGCGCCCTGGCCATGGAACCGGACCTGCTCCTGCTCGACGAGATCACCAGCGCCCTGGACCCCGAACTCGTGGCCGAGGTGCTGAACGTGATCCGCGAGCTGGCGCGCGGCGGGATGACGATGCTCATCGCCACGCACGAGATGGGGTTCGCCCGGGACATCGCGAGCCGCGTCTGCTTCCTGGACGCCGGCGTGATCCTGGAGCAGGGGCCGCCCGCCGAGATCTTCAGCCACCCCCGGGAGCCGCGGACCCAGCAGTTCCTGCAGCGGATCGTGGAGGCCGG
>JAJYDP010000182.1:5924-8487 GCA_021777365.1 Chloroflexota bacterium
CGGGCCGCGTCCACGAGCGCCGCGAACAGGCGCTCGAACTCGGGCGGCGTCGATTCCCTGCGCTCGGGGTGGAACTGCACGCCGATGACCCACTGGCCGTCCATGGCCTCCAACGCCTCGACGAGCTCGGCCGCGCCATACGGCGCGAAGCCGACCGGTGCGAGGCCGGGCGCGACATCCACCGGGCGCACCCCCTGGTGGTGGTAGGTGTTGACGCTCCACTCGCGGCGGCCCTCGCGCTGTCCGCCGTGCGAGCCCTCTGCCCCGTCGGGGATGAGGATCCGCTCGATGCGCGACCCGGGCACCAGCCTGAGCGGGTGGGTCACGGGCGGCCCCTCGAGATAGCTCGGGCTCTCGTGCCCGTCGAGGTGCTGGACGAGTCGTCCGCCCATGAACACGTTGACCGCCTGGAGCCCGCGGCAGATGCCGAGCACCGGCAGACCGCGCGCCCCGGCCATCCCCCACGCCGCCAGCTCGAGCGCATCGCGGCGCCGCTCGATCCCCACGGAGCGGTCGGGCGCCGAGCCATAGAGGGCGGGATCGAGATCGGTGCCGCCGCTGAGCAGCAGCCCGTCCATCACCCCGAGCGCCGCCGTCCGGTCGTCGATCCCACACGTCTCGTCGAGGGGAATCGGGTCGCCGCCGCCGCGCCGCACCGCATCGAGGTACAGGTCGTTCTTGCGTCGCGCGTTGGCCTCGTGGTGGGAGCGGCGCGGATCCCCGAGCGTGACGACGATGCGGGGTCGCGGCGACGGGTGCACACTGCCGATGGTACCCAGGTGGGCCACGCCGCGCGCTGATCGCGGCATCCGTGTGGCGTCAGGACGCCAGCGCGACCCGGGCCGCCGCCGCGGGTTCGTCTACCGGGGTGGGGGTGGTCAGCCGGAACTCGGCTACCAGCGCGAGCCCTTCCTGGGCCGTCGAGATGCGCCCGCGCCCGCTGCGCTTCGAGGCATAGCATGCCCGGTCGGCGGCGAGCAGCACCGCGTCCTGCTCTGCGCCATCGTCCGGGTACGAGGCGATGCCGATCGAGCAGGTCACGGGTCGCGCCCCGGGCACGGCACCCACGGCGCCGACCGTCCGGCTCACCTTGTCCGCCACCGCCCGCGCACCCCGCGCGTCCGTGCCGGGCAGGAGGAGCGTGAACTCGTCACCGCCGTAGCGGAACACCACGTCGGTGTCCCGAACGCTGTTCCGGAGCGCCACCGCGATGTGCCGCAGCACCGCGTCCCCGGCCTGGTGGCCCTGAGCGTCGTTCACGGCCTTGAAGTCGTCCAGGTCGATCATCAGGACGCTGAACTGGCCGCCATGAGTCACCGCCTGTGCGAGCTGGCGGTCGAACGTGCCCTTGTTGCGAAGCCCCGTGAGCCCGTCTGTCTCGGCGCGGATCTCGACCGCGCGGTGCTCCTCGGCGTTCTGCAGCGCGATGGACACCTGGGCGCCGAACAGCTTGACCAGCTCGAACTCCTCGTCGGTGAAGCGGTCGGCCGCGCCCAGCCGTTCGAGCGTCAGGACGCCGGTCGGGCCGGACCTGCCGCGGAGTGGCACCGCGATGACGCTGCCGTCGAGCGGTTCGAGCCCCGGCACGTTCCGGGCCCTCGGATCCTTCCGCCCCTCGCGCACGAGCAGTGGCTCGTTGCGTCGTACCGCCCAGGTCGAGAGCCCTTCCTCCCCGGGGAGCCAGTCCCGGGTGCCCTCCCGGGCGTCGACCCCGATCGCGACGATGTTCCGGAGCAGGTTGGTGGACGGATCGACCTCCGCGATCGCGAGGTTGTCGTAGCGCACGAGCGCGGCCAGCCCCTCGGCGATCAGGTCCAGCACGCGCCTCGCGTCGAGCGTCGTCAGGATCGACTCGGTGATCTGCAGCAGGACCCGCTGGCTCCGCAGCTGTCGCTCGAGCGCCGCCGACTGGTCGCGGAGTCGCTCGGCCGCGTCCGCGCTGGCCATGGCGTGCGCCGCGAAGCTCGCGTAGATCTCGAGCAGCCGCAGGTCGTCATGGCTGAACTGGCGGAGGCCCAGCTTCGAGAGCACCAGTACGCCCAGTACCTCGTCCTCGTACATCAGCGGGGCCAGCAGCATCGATTCGTCCAGGCCGGCCGCCGTCCCCGGGATGGTCAGGCCGCGGGGGTCTGCCGCCGCGTCGTCGACCAGCTGCGCCAGCCGGCGCTCGGCGACCCACCCGGTGATTCCCTGACCCAGGCGGATCCGAAGCTGCTCGGGCGTCTCGTCCACGTACTCGCCGCCCTGCCCCCGCATCGCCACGGCGACCAGGTCGCCATCGGGCAGCAGGCGGTAGACCCGCACGTTGTGGTAGTCGATAAGCTGCCGCAGCTCGGTCGCGATGGCGACGCCGATCTCGTGCACGCTGCTCAGGCGGCTGAGCCGGACGCCCAGCTGCTGGATCGAGCGCAGCTGCGCCGCCCAGCGCGCCATCTGCGCATACTGCTCGCGGAGCCGATCCGTCGAGTCCACGTTGGCCATCGCCTGGGCCGCCAGGCTCGCGTAGATGTCGAGCAGGCGCAGATCGTCCTCGGTGAACTGACGCAGGCCGAGCTTGGACAGG
>JAJYDP010000183.1 GCA_021777365.1 Chloroflexota bacterium
CCGCTTCGCCAGCGTCATCGGGGCCTCGGCCGGTGACTTCGAGGGCGACAACGAGGGCGACAGCTCGACGCCGGCGGGCTTCAACTACGTGCTCGTCGACCCGCAGAACCCGGCCAACGGCGGCGGGTTCCTCGACGGGCACGAGTACACCGACCTGGCCAACGCCAACGTCCTGTTCGCCTGGGCCAACAACCTCGCCGAGACGGCCATCCCGGACTGGCGGATCATCTCGACCGCTCGCGAGCAGGGCATGACGCTCGTCGTGATCGATCCGCGCTTCACGCCCACGGCCGCTGCCGCAGACCTGTGGGTGCCGATCCGGCCGGGCACGGACGCCGCCCTGGTCGACGGCATGATCAACTACGTCCTCGCCAACAACCTGTACGACGAGGCGTACGTCCGCGCCTACACCGTCGCGCCGTTCCTCGTCGACCCGACCACGAAGCTCTTCATCCGCGAGAAGGACCTGGTCAAGGGCGGCAAGGACGTCCCCATGGTCTGGGACGAGGCCGACAGGAGCCTCAAGACGGCGGACGACAAGGGGCTCCGGAAGGCCGCGCTCCTGGGCAGCCATCCGGTGAACGGCGTGCAGGCCCGCACCGCCCTGCAGGTGCTTGCCGACACCCTCGCGAAGTACACGCCCGACAAGGTGGCTGAGATCACCGACGTCCCGGCCGACACGGTGGTCAGGCTCGCGAAGCTGTACGCGAACGCGAAGCCGGCGGCCATCAAGTGCGGCTGGGGCCTCTCGCACTGGTACCACGGCGACCTGACCTACCAGGCGATGCTCACCCTCTCCGCGCTGTGCGGCTACATCGGCGAGCACGGCGGCGGGGTGACGACCTTCAGTGGCGCGATCGTGACCATGGCGTTCGACGTGCCCGGATGGTTCTTCCCGGACAAGAAGCAGTACACCTACCTGCCGCCCATGGCCGCCAGCGACGCGATGCTCAACGGCAAGCCCTACCCGGTGCGCGCGGCGTGGTTCATGATCGACAACTTCGCGCAGCAGATGTCCGACCGCAACAAGGTGGCCCAGGCGCTGAAGTCGCTGGACTTCCTGGTGGTCTCGGACTACGTCATGTCCGCCACCGCGGACCTCGCGGACATCGTCCTGCCGGCCTGCACGTTCCTCGAGAAGACCGACCTGATGGGCACCGCCAACTACTACCTGCAGTACATGCCCAGGGTCATCGAACCCCTGTGGGAATCGAAGTCCGACCTCGACGCGATCACCATGGTGGCGCAGAAGATGGGCGTCGGGCAGTACTTCGACCAGACCGCGGACGACTACATCGCCCAGATCCTGCATATCGGCGACCCCAAGGCCGACCCGACGGTCAACGGGCTCACGTGGGACCAGCTCAAGTCGGGCGCCCCCCGCATCAACACGGCGACGCTCCCGTATGTGCCGTTCTCCGACAAGACCTTCCCCACCAGGACCGGGAGGATCGAGTTCTACGTGGAGCTGCTGGTGCCCTACGGCCAGGAGGTGTGCGACTACCAGGAGCCGATCGAGGCGTCGCCCACGAATCCGTTGTTCCAGAAGTACCCGCTCACGTTCCTCTCCACCCACACGCGCTTCCGCACGCACTCGCAGTACTGCGACCTGCCCTGGCTCAACGAGATCACCAGGAGCGGTGAGGGCTTCCTGGAGATCAACCCACTGGATGCGGCACCGCGCGGCGTCGGGGACGGCGACGTGGTGCGGATCTTCAACGACCGTGGCTCGCTCAAGGTCCACGCCCGGCTCACCGAGTCGATCAAGCCCGGCGTCGTGAACTGCTACCAGGGGGGCTGGGACACCAACCAGGTGAAGCACTACATCGAGGGCCACCCGAACAACCTGACCCACCAGATCGCCAAGCCGGCGCAGTCCATCATCCCGAACTTCCAGTCCAACGCGGCCTACTACGACTGCCTGGTGGAAGTCGCGAAGGCGTGATCGGCAGCTGACGATGCGATACGCGAAGCGGGAGAATCACGATGACTGACGCGACTGCCGGGGCGAAGCCGAAGAAGCGACTCGGCCTCGTCATCGACACGAACCGGTGCACCGGCTGCTGGACCTGCGCCGTCGCCTGCAAGGTCGAGAACAACGTGGGCGAGGGGCTCTTCTGGAACCGCATCCTGACCATCGGCGGAGCGTCCATCGACACGCCGTCGGGGACGTTCCCGGACCTGCGGATGGCCTACCAGCCGACCAACTGCTTCCATTGCGACAACCCGCCCTGCGTCAAGGCGTGCCCGGTGGGCGCCACCTTCAAGCGCGACGACGGGATCGTGATCATCGACTACGACCGGTGCATAGGGTGCCGGTACTGCATGATCGCCTGCCCCTACAACAACCGCGTGTTCAACTGGCGGACCCCCGTGCAGCACCCCTCGCCGGACGTGGCGCCGGTCGGGAACGTGCCGGCCCGACCGCGGGGCGTGGTGGAGAAGTGCACGCTGTGCGTGCATCGGGTGGACCAGGGTCTCGATCCGCGGTGCGTCGTGGCGTGTCCCGCCGGGGCGCGCTACTTCGGTGATCTCAACGACCCGACCAGCACCGTGGCGACGCTGGTGCGGACGAAGGCGACCTACCGCGTCTTCGAGGACAAGGGCACGAGCCCCAGCGTGTACTACGTCACGCGCTCCAACGCGTCGATCGAGGAAGGAGCCGAGTGATGTCCACCCTCGCGGCCGAGCCGAGGCGCATGCCTGCGGCGACCCATCGCTCGCCCGCCGCACGCGCGTGGATCGGGGCGCTCGTCCTTGTCTGGGCGGCCGGAGTGGCGGCCTGGATCTACCAGCTGAACCAGGGCCTCCAGGTCACGGGCATGCGCGACAACGTGATGTGGGGCCTCTACATCGTGTTCTTCATGTTCTTCGTCGGCCTCTCCGCCGGCGGGCTCATCGTGGCATCGGCGGGGCGGCTGTTCGGCGTGGATCGCTTCAAGCCGATCGTGCGGCTGGCGGTCCTGGAGGCGACGGTCGCCGTGCTGATCGCGGCGACCTTCATCCTGCCGGATCTCGGCCATCCCGAACGGCTCCTCAACCTGCTGCTCTACGCAAACCTCACGTCGCCGATGATCTGGGACATCACGGTCATCCTCATCTACCTCGTCCTGTCGCTGACCTACGTGTGGCTGTACACCCGGCGCGACCTGGCGGCCCGGGGCAGCTGGCTCGCGCTCGGCACGCACGACACGTCCGACGCGGCACGCGCACGCGACGAGCGCTGGACGAAGGCGCTGGCCTGGGTCGCGCTCCCGGCGGCCGTCCTCGTCCACTCGGTCACGGCCTGGATCTTCGGCCTGCAGATCTCGCGAGGATTCTGGTACACGGCCATCATGGCGCCGCTGTTCATCAGTTCCGCGCTCGTATCGGGGCTTTCGCTCGTGGTGCTCCTCGCCCTGGCGCTGCGCCGGATCGGGCGGGTGTCCTTCGACGACGGCCTGGCGAGCTACCTGGGCGGGCTGCTCGGCGTGTTCCTGGCCGTGCAGGGGTTCTTCGTGTTCTGCGAGATCCTCGCCGGGTACTACCCGGGGAACGAGAGCGACGCCGTGCGGAGGATGATCGAGGGCCCCTACGCGCCGCTGTTCGCGCTCGAGGTCGCATGCCTGGTTGTGCCGTTCGTCCTCGTTGCGATCGGCGGCCTGCGCAGGCGTCCGGGGGTGGTCGCACTCGCGGCGCTCGTGGCCGTGGTCGGGATCTTCGTTCACCGGCTCAACATCGTCCTCGTCGGGCTGAGCAACGCGCCGCTGCCGTACCCCCCGGGAACGGCGATCGGCACGCCGCTGGGCAACGGGTCGTCCTTCGCGGCGACGAGCAGCTACGTCCCGACGGGGATCGAGCTGACCATCGTGGCCGGCGTGCTGGCCCTCGGCACCCTCCTCTTCACGCTCGGCGCCTGGCTGCTGCCGCTCCGGGACGAGCATCACTGATGGACCCGGGCGAGGCCGGGGCACCGGCGGGCGAGGCCGGGGGGCCAGGGGACGAGGCGCTGGCTGCGGCCGCGGCCGCCCTGGCGGACGTGGCGGCAGCCCGCGGCCGGGTGTACGCCGCGCTTGCCGCCGGCTTCTGGCAGCCCGAGGAAGCGCTCGTGGACGACCTTGCCACCGGCACGTTCGCCCACGAGATCGCACGGTCGGTGGCATGGCTGGGGCCGGACGCGTCGTGGTACGGTCCCGGCCTCCAGGATGTCGCCCACGCGGCCTCGGCCGTCCAGGCCGGCCTCCCGGACCGGGCCTTGCTGGCGCTGCGGGTCGAGCACGCTCGCCTGTTCGAGGGGCCCGGCCGGCCCGTGGCCGTCCCGTTCGAGTCGGCGTGGACCGATCGTGCCGAGACGGGCGGGACGGCGCTCAACGGGCCCTCGGCCGCGCGCGTCGCGCTGCGGTACCGCCAGGCCGGCCTGGAGCGAGCCGCGTCGCATCGCGAGCTGCCCGACCACGTGGCGGTCGAGCTCGAGTTCCTCTACGAGCTGTGCCGCCGAGAGGCCGGCGCGTGGCGCGCGACCGACGACGGCACGGCTCGCGACCTGCGCGCCATCGCCGACCGGTTCCTCCGCGATCATCCGGCCCGGTGGTGGCCGGCGTTCGCCGAGCGCGTGATCCTGGAGAGCCGCCACGACCTGTACCGCGGGCTCGGCCGGATCCTCGTCGCCCACCTCGGCATCGAGCTGGGCGAGGCCATGGAGCCGTCGATGTTCCCCTGGGCGGCCGGCAGGCCGCCTGGCTGAGTGAACGGCCTGCGTCTCCTCGACGCGACCCTCCGGGCCTTCGACTCGAGGCTCCCGGACATCGCGCCGCCGCGCTGCACGGCGACCCGCTACCGGGCCGGCGAGTGCCGGCGCTGCCTGGAGGCCTGCCCCGCCGACGCGATCCGCCCGTCGCCGTGGCTGACCGTCGACCCGGACCGCTGCACCGGGTGCGACGCGTGCGCCGCCGCCTGCCCCACGGGCGCCCTTGACGCACGGGAGCGGCGCGCCGCCTGGCGCGCCGCGCTGACGGATCGCGCGTCAGCCGGGGTGGTCACCGTGACCTGCGCGCGGGCCGGCGGAGCGCCCGCGGGAGCGCCCGCGGCGGCGAGCGATCCCGTGCTCCCGTGCCTCGGGGCGCTGGCCGCGTCCGACGTGGTGGCGGCGCGTGCGGCGGGCGCGACGGAGCTGCGGCTGCGGTCCGGGGACTGCGCCACGTGCCCGTCAGCCGGGGCGATGGAGCGCCTGGACCGACGCCTGGAGGCCGCGATCGCCGCCCTGGAGGCGCTGGGGGCGCCGCTCCGCGTGTCGGGACAGCCGGCAGACGAGCCGGCACACGATCAGGCAGACGATCAGGCGCGCCGCCCCGCGGGAGACACTGTCTCGCGCCGGGACTTCTTCACGTTCGCCCGGAGTCGCACCCGCCGCGCGGTGCTGAACATGCTGCCCGAGCGACGCACGGACGTGGCCGTCCTCCACGGTCACTCGGCGCCACCACCGACCCACGCTCGGCTGCTGGCCGACCTCGAGATACTCCGGCCCGCCGGCACGGTCCCCGTCGAGTTGCCCGCCAACGTGCTGCCACTGGCGCGGATCTCGGTCGACCCGGCCTGCGACGGCTGCGGGCTGTGCGTCGCCTACTGCCCGCATGCGGCGCTCCGCGTCGAGGAGGCCCGGCCCCGCCTCGACGGGCGCCTGTGCACCGGGTGCGGGCTCTGCGTCGAGGTATGCCCGCCCGGGGCACTCGCCCTTCGGGCCGCTCTGGTGCCCCTCGATGCGCCGGACATCCAGGCCGACGGCGCGCCGGTCGCGCGCGCCGGCCGGACCACCCGGGCCGTCGAGGCGGCGCCGCCGGCCCGCGAACGCGACCCTGACGCCCGCATGCGCGAGGAAGCCGCGCGGCACCTGCACGGCGGCGCCCGATGATCCGCGACGAGAGGACGCCCGGACCCGTGCTCGATGCGCTCCAGCGGCCGCTCGCGGACCTGCGCGTCTCCGTGACGGACCGGTGCAACTTCCGATGCACCTACTGCATGCCGGGGGACGTCTTCGGGCCCGGCCACGCCTTCCTCCCGCGGGCCAGCGTCCTGACGTTCGAGGAGATCGAGCGGGTCGTCCGGTGCGTCGCGGCCCTCGGCGTCCGGAAGGTCCGGCTGACGGGCGGCGAGCCGCTGGTGAGACGCGACCTGCCCACGCTCGTCCGGCGTCTGGCCGCGGTCCCGGGAATCGTGGACCTGACCATGACCACCAACGGTGCGCTGCTCTCGGCCCTCGCCTGGCCGCTCGCGGCGGCCGGGCTGCGACGCGTCACCGTGAGCCTGGACTCCCTCGACGACGCGGTCTTCGGGGCGATGAACGGCGTGCGCTTCCCGGTCGCACGGGTGCTCGACGGGATCCAGGCCGCCCGGGCCGCCGGCCTCACTCCGGTCAAGCTCAACGCGGTGGTGAAGCGCGGGACGAACGAGGCGAGCGTGCTGCCGCTGGCCCGCTTCGCCCGCGACCAGGGCCTCGTCCTGCGCTTCATCGAGTACATGGACGTCGGACGCACGAACGGATGGCGCATCGAGCAGGCGGTTCCCGTGGCCGAGATCGCGGCCACGCTCGACGCCGTACTCCCGCTCGAGCCGTTGCCGCCGGCGTACCCGGGCGAGGTGGCCACCCGCTGGAGATACCGCGACGGCTCGGGCGAGGTCGGCTTCGTGGCCTCGGTGAGCCAGCCGTTCTGCCGTGGCTGCACGCGGGCTCGTCTCTCTGTCGACGGCCACCTGTACACGTGCCTGTTCGCGACGGGCGGCCACGACCTGCGGGCACTGCTGCGGAGCGGCGCCGACGACACCGCCCTCGAGTCGCGGATCGCGTCGGCGTGGCGGGCACGGGCGGATCGCTACTCGGAGCTGCGCCAGAGCGTGCCATCCGCCGGGCCACGGCCGGAGATGTTCGCCATCGGCGGATGACGGGCGACGATCCTGCTCTCCGGCGCCGGAATCGCCCCGCCGGACCGTCTCTCGGCCGTCGCAACGATCCCACGTTCCTGCATCGATGCCGTATCGTCGCCTCGGGCGCGACGAACGGCGCCCCCGACTGTACTGCGCCAGGGAGAACAGACCGGTGACTGCCGGAACGGAGGAGATGCTCGGGCTCCCGGCGGCCGAGCTGGCCGCCGCGGTGCGCCGGGGCGACGTCTCGGCGGTCGAGGTCACCGAGGCCACCCTCCGCCGCATCGACGCGCACGCCGCGGGTCACGCCTTCATCACGACCTGCCCCGAGCGCGCGCTGCGCCGCGCGGCCCGGCGCCCGACCGGCCCCCTGGCGGGCGTGCCGCTCGCGGTCAAGGATCTCTTCGACACGGCCGCGGTCCGCACCACGTACGGGTCCTCGATCTTCGGTGACCACGTGCCGTCGCGCACGGCACGGGTGGTGCGGGCGCTCGAGGCGGCAGGCGCCATCGTGGTGGGCAAGACCAACCTGCACGAGTTCGCCTGGGGCGTCACCAGCCAGAACCCCCACTACGGCACGGTCGAGAACCCGGCCCACCCAGGGAGGGTGGCGGGTGGCTCGAGCGGTGGCACCGCCGCGGCGCTGGCCGACCGGCTGTGCACCATCGGCCTGGGGACGGACACCGGCGGCTCCCTGCGGATCCCGGCGGCCTGCTGCGAGGTGGTCGGCTACAAGCCCCGCTTCGGGTCCCTCTCCATCCACGGCACGTTCCCGCTGGCGCCTTCGTTCGACACGGTGGGGCCCATGGCCCGCACCGTCCGCGACGTGGCGCTGGTCCAGGCGGTGCTGGCGGGGAGGCCGGAGCTGGCCCCCGGGCTGGCGGGGACGACCACCGGGCTGGCAGGGCGGCAGGGCGATCCAGCCTCCCGGCTGGCGGGCGTCCGGGTCGGCGTGCTCGAGGCGACCGGGTTCGAGGACGAGCTGGCCGCGCTGGGGGCCGTGGTGACACCCGTGACGCTGCCGGAGCCTGTCGCCGACGTGATGCCGGTCTTCACGGCCGAGTGCGCGATCACGCACCTGCCGTGGTTCCCCCGGCTGCGCGAGCGGTACGGCGCCGACCTGCAGCTCAAGCTGGACGCCGCGCAACAGGTACCCGCGGTGGACTACCACCGCGGCCTGCTGGCCTTGCGCGAGTTGCGCGAGCGGGCCCGCACCGAGCCCGCGGTGGACGTGGTCGTCAGCCCGACGCTGGCCATCGAGCCGCCGCCCGTCGATTGCTGGGAGCCCGACGTCCGCGGCCCCCTCACCCGCTACACGCGCCCGTTCAACTTCCTCGGCTGGCCGACCATCGCGATCGGCAACCTGCAGATCGGGGGTCGGGACGAGGACACCGTGCTGGGGGTCGCGCTCGCCTGGGAGGAAGCGCACCCCCTGGCGTCGGGTCAGGGCCTCGCGAACAGGTAGAGCGCCCAGCCCAGCGTCTCGTACCGGTCCCATTCGTCGCCCGAGCCGACCAGCGCCAGGAGCGGCACGAGCCCCTCCC
>JAJYDP010000184.1:0-2012 GCA_021777365.1 Chloroflexota bacterium
GGCGGCGTCGACGCCGGGGGGCGGCGGGAACGCGACGCGTCCGGGCGCCCCGAGTGTCGCCCCGTTCCAGGCGTTCACCGAGGATCGGCGGATCGTGGGCCGCGTGCGGGTCGAGGGTCGGCTGTCGGACGCGCTGAATCGCCGGGTGCCGCTGCCGGTGTTTGCCGTCAGCACGGCCCCGCTCGCGACCCGCGACCGGCTGGACGAGACACCGGACCTGCACGAGCTCGACCCCTATGAGCTGGTCGTGGTCGCGTCGGGAGAGGGCAGCCAGTCGCCGATGACGGCCGAGCAGCGGGCCGCCCTGCGCGCCCGCAAGATCCGCTACGAGGTCTGCATCGAGTTGACGGGCGCGTCGGTCTGCGGCGTCGTCCACCTGCATCCGGGCACCGACCCCACCGAGCTGGTCGGACACCGGCAGGAGCTCTTCGTGCCCGTGACCGGCGCGGTCGTGCGCGTTGGCTCCGTCGTCGAGGACCCGTCGCTGGACGTCGCCTTCGTCAACCGGGCCTACGTGCAGTCTGTGGTGACCATCGACCAGGGGGCCGGCGCCACTCCCGTCCCGGGGGAGCACCTGTCGGGCGCGAGCTGACCCCGCACCGCCTGCCCGTTCGCCACTGCCGGGATGCCGTGCGCTACGGCCGCCTGCCCGTTCGCCACAGCCGCGGTACTGTGGGTCGATGGAGTTCGCCGCCGGCACTCGACTCCCCGCCGTGTTGATGACGGCCGAGCCCGCGCCCGGCCGCGAGGCGGACCCGGCCGGCGGTCCCGCCCGGCCCGGGACTGTGCGACCACCGGCAGACCGAGCGGGCTTCGCGCCGCGGCTCGCGGCCACCCTTGTCGACGCGGCGATCGTCGTCGTCGCCTGGTTCGTGGGGGTCTGGTTGTTTCTCGAGGCGGTGACGTTGACCGGAGCACTCGACCCCGCGACGCTCCGGTCGCCGTCCCTCGACACCATGACCCTCACCGATCAGCAGTACGCGCTGGCCATGTTCGCGGCCGGCATTCTGTTCGTGATCCGGGGCGCCTACCTCGTCTACGCGTGGGCGGCCGCGGGAGCCACCCCCGGGCAGCAGCTGCTGCGGCTCAGCGTCACGGACGCGCGGACCGGCGGGCGCCTGTCGGTCGGGCGGTCGGCCGTGCGCTGGTTCGTGAGCGAGCTGCCCGGCCTGGGGCTCTTGCTGGGCCTCGGTATCCTCGTCTGGTACGTGGCGGTCGCCCTGTCCATCGGCCGAAACCCGGACCGTCGAGGCATCCACGACATCGCTGCGGGTTCCATGGTGGTGCGGCGATCGAGACAAGGCGCGCAGGAAGAGGGAGGTCACCTATGACGGGTTCCACGGATCCGGCCGGCCAGGTGCCCGGGCCGCAAGCGAGTGACCCCGGCCCGGGCGAGGCCGGGGCGGGGCAGGCCGGGGCGGGGCAGGCCGGGGCGGGGCAGGCCGGGGCGGGGCAGGCCGGGGCGGGGCAGGCCGGGCCTCCGCCGTCGAGCTGGGGCGCAGCGAGCGCTCCTCCCTCGAGCTGGAGCCCACCGCCGGTGGAGACGGGCCCGGCAGCCGGCATCGCCTATGCGGGCTTCGGCGTCCGCCTCGTGGCGTACATCATCGACATCATCGCGCTCGCCATCGTCGAATCGATCCTGGCGGCCATCGTGGTCGGGGCGTCGTTCGCGTCAGGGACGATCGGCTACGGATCGCTGGTCCTGCTGGCGATCATCGATCTGGCGCTGTCCGCCGCGTATTTCATCTACACGTGGACCCGGATGCGCGCGTCGCCCGGCGATCGGCTGCTCAGCCTGATGGTGTTGAATGCCGCGGATGGCAGTCCGCTCACCACGAACCAGGCGGCACGGCGCTGGCTCCTCCTCGCGGGCCCCGGAGCGCTGGCCACCCTGGGGAGTTAGGGACCGTCAGGAAACAACAGCCTCAGTCAGTGGTAGCCGTTGCCGGGGCAGGAGCGAGTAGTTCCACTCCCCGTGGAAGGCGTCGGGCTGGTGGTAGAGGGTCTGCATG
>JAJYDP010000184.1:2022-8380 GCA_021777365.1 Chloroflexota bacterium
CCACCCTGGGGAGTTACGGGGTGGGGGCTGGCGTCCTGATCTCGCTGCTCGTGCTCATCTGGTACGTCTACCTCGCCTGGTCCACCGCAACGGATTCGCGGCGACAGGGCTTCCACGACAAGTTCGTGGGATCGGTGGTCGTCAAGGCGACGTTCATGTAGGTCCGGCGGCGCGCATGGTCGCCACCGCGCATGGTCGCCACCGCGCATGGTCGCCCGCTGCCGTTCCCGGGCCGCGTTGTCCACAATGCGTCCACACCGCGCCGCGATCGTGGACGAATGGAGGCGACGGGGCCGCGGTTGGTGGATAAGCCCGTTGACCCGCCCGGCCAGCACGCCATATCGTTGGTCTTGCCCGAAGGGGCCGTCACAGACCACCGGCACCGCAAGGTGCCGCCGGTACCGCAAGGTACCGACCCGAAGCCGCAAGGCGACGGGTCGCCGGGAGCAATTCCGGCGGGCCACTGAGATCACATCAAGGTGGTGCGAAGCGAGCGAGCAATCGCAGCGCACGCCGGGTGGTGTATCAGCGGTTCCTTCGGGCTCTTCCGTGTCCGGCGGCGGTCTCCCGTCATGGCACATGCCCGGCGAGGGCCATTCCTCGCCCTGGGGCCGAGCCCTGTCGGGGGCCGCGCCTCTCGGGCCCGGGCCCTGTTGCGGCAGCGCCCGTCACGACGGCAACCCAGGACAGCCGCCGCCGATGGCTCGACCCTGAGGTGATCCCGTGCGCGATGATCCCGATGCCCCGACCATCCGGCCCCTCGACTGGCGCGCCCGACTCGATGCGCTCGAGTCCGCGGTGCGGGACCGCACGCCGCTGGTCCCGCGGCTCGGGTTGGTCCTGGGGTCCGGACTCGGTGGACTGGCCGACGAGATAGACGACGCCACGGCGATCTCGTTCTCGGAGCTCCCCGGCTGGCCCGCCGCGACCGCCCCGGGGCATGCGGGCCGGCTGATCCTCGGACGCCTCGCCCACGTCCCGGTGGCGGCGCTGCAGGGCCGGTTCCACGTCTACGAAGGGCATCCGGTGGGCCTCGTGGTCGAGCCCGTGCTGCTGATGGGTCGCCTCGGGGCGCCCGTCGTGCTGCTGACCAACGCGTCCGGCGGCGTGAACGCGGCCTATCGGGCGGGCACCCTGATGCTCATCCGCGACCACCTCAACCTTACGGGGCTCAGCCCGCTGATCGGACCCAACGATGACGCGCTCGGACCGCGGTTCCCCGACATGGTGGACGCATGGGATCCGGGCCTTCGGGCGCTCCTGCGGCGGGCGGCCGGCGACGCCGGTGTCGCGGTCGAGGAGGGGGTCTACGCCCAGCTGCTCGGCCCGAACTACGAGACCCCCGCTGAAGTCCGCATGCTGCAGGTCCTGGGTGCCTCGGCGGTGGGGATGAGCACGGTCGTCGAGGCGATCGTGGCGCGCTGGGCCGGCCTGCGCGTGGCGGGGATCTCGCTGGTGACGAACGCCGGCGCCGGCATCACCGGCGAGCCACTGACCCACGCGGAGGTCCTCGCCGCCGGCGAGGCGGCAGGTCCGCGGATGCGCTCTCTCGTGCGCCGGTTCGTGGAGCTGCTGGACCTCGCCGCGAACCCCGAACCAGCAAGGAACGCCGGCGGGGGTGCATGACGGCAGCGGATCTCGCGCAGCAGCCTCGCGGCGCGAATCCCGCGCCGCGAATCCCGCGGCGGCCTCGCGGCGCGGCGACCCCTTGGAGCGGCCACCCCCGCGGCCACCCCCGCGGCCACCCCCGCGGCCACCCTTGGGGCGGCCACCCCCGCGCCCGCTCCCTGCCACGGCGTGGTCGAGACCTCAGCCGGTGGCTTCCCATCATGCTTTCGACCATGAATGAACAGCGGCGGCCACCCCCGCGCCCACTCCCTGCCACGGCCCGACGGAGACCCACGGCTTGTCCACATCGCACGGTCGTCCGGCCGGGCTGACAAGCGTTCAGTGGCCCATACGCACCGACCTGGCGGGACTCCGACCGCTGGGGGGGCGCGAAGAAGCCGCCCGGCAGTCCGCCTGTTCACTGATCGTAGAAGGCAGCAACGCTGGCCGCACCCGCCACCCGGCGCGTGGTCAGGCGAGGCCTGCGGCGCGAAGCGCAGCGAGCGCAGCCACGTAGTCGCGATGGCGCGGTCGGACGGACGACACTTCGTCGTCCCCGACCCAGCCTCTCTGTCGACCGGTCGCGGCCGGATCGAGCACCACGAGGATCGAGTTCCGACCGGCCGCCGGCGGGTGGCCGTCCAGCCAGGCGGCGAAGGCGTCCGGTCGGTCGGGGCAGACCGAGTCGAACGTGGCGTGGCGGAGACGGAGCACGTGCAGCATCTCCGCCGACCAGAGCGCGGCGAGCACGTGGGTCTCGCTCCGCCACCGTCCGACGCCCAGGCGCTCGGCCAGGATCGCACCAAGGTACGCGCGCTTCGCCGTGTACGACCCGAGGGACTCCTGTACGTTCGGAAGCCGCGTCTTGTTCTCGACGTGGAGCAGCGCTCGTCGCTCGCGGTCCCAGGCGACCACGTCTGCCCGACCCGCGAACTGGAAGTGCTGGTAGGGCTCGTCGAGGGCGAGCTCGAAGCCCTGGCCGCGGAGGATCCGCGCCTCCAGTTCGCCCATTGCGGCGTGCACAGGGTCCTCGTCGAGACGTTGGGCCGCGGCGCGGGGCCGGTCGGGAGCGAGCTTCACATCCAGTTGCAGACCAAGGGCATGCGCGACCCGCGCGTAGCTGTCGACGCTCGCCGCGCGCCCGGCCTCGATCGAATACACGGCGGCAGCCGACAGCCTGGCACGATCGCCCAGTTCGCGAAGCGTCCAGCGGCGCCTGCCGCGCTCCTCGTGGATCACGTCGCCGAGCCGCATGGAGACGCGAGCGGCCGCCGCGACGGCAGCGGGTGCGGCTCGAGTCCGTGCGCGCGAGGGGCTCATGTCGACGATGAGTGAACAGCGCACGGCTCACCGCCCCCTGACCGCCGACTTACCGCGGGCTCGACGGCCGCTCCGACCGACCCGCTGGGGGCGCTGGGGCCGGCTGGGGGCCGAACGTCACCCGCAGGGCACTGAGCCAGGCCGGGGCGGGGGCCCCGAGACCGAGGCGTGTCACCCGGTCGGCGGCGCTGGCGGGGCGTGGCTCCTGGTCGGTCCCGCCCGTCTCAGCCACCCGGTCCTGCCCGTCTCGGCGAGACCTGCAGCGCGCGCCCGGGCATTCCACCTCGTTCACTGATCGTGGAAACGCACCTGGCCTGGACGCCGACGCGTGGTCCATCGGCTCCGCAGCCGGAATGGATGTCGCGGGCGCGTCGTTCCGCCGAACAAACGCGGCGCTGTTCCCGGCTGGCACGGTGCCTGGGCGGGCGGCACCCGCCACAGGAACGTGGGCAGCACCCGTGCCGGGACGTGAACGGCCCCGCGCCGGAACGTGGGCAGCACCCGTGCCGGGACGTGAACGGCCCCGTGCCGGGACGTGAACGGCCCCGCGCCGGAACGTGGGCGGCTCCGCGCCGGAACGTGGGCGGCTCCCGCGACTGGACCGTGGGGAGCTGCCGCCCCTACACCGTCGGCAGCTCTCTCCCCGCCTGCCGGGCCGCGTCGCGCTTCTCGGCCCAGGCCGCCAGCACGTCGTCACGATGCGGGCGGATCGGGCAGTGGCCGTCCCGGTTGCCGGCCTCGTCGCAGTATCCGAGCGGCACGCACTTCGGCGCCAGGAACGAGCCGAGGAACGGGCTCACCGCAAAGACCTCGTGGCGGACCAGCTGGAACAGCCGGCGGATCTCCCACTGGGCCATGGTGCAGAGCCGCAGACCGCTGACGTGGATCAGCGCGCGCAAGTTGATGGTCATGAGGAGGTTCGTGCGCGTCGCGTTCGGCATCACGAACCGCGCGTCCTCGCCGGGGACGCCGGCCCCCAGGAGATCCCCGTACAGCGCCAGCGCGCCGTCCATCTCCTCCAGGTACCGCTCGCGCAGCTCCGGAGCGGCGTCCTCGAGCGTTCCCGGCACCATGTACGCGGGCCGCTTGTAGTTCACGTAGCGCTGCGACTGCTGGTCGAACGCCACGCCCACGCGATGCCGTACCAGCTGGTGGCTGAGGGTCCGGGTCACGCCGGAGATCGCGAACGTGAACACGACGTGCTCGATGGTGGAGCCGTGTCCCGACTCGATCACCCGCTTGACCAGCTCCTGCTGCTTCGCGGTGGACACCTGCCCGGTGGCAGCTCGCCGGAAGATCTCGTCCGGCTCGAGCTCCGAGTAGCAGGTCCGGCAGGCGGTGTAGACGATCGGAACGTAGAACTCGCGGGCGATCTCCGGGGTCGGGAAGAGGAGCGTGGCCCGCATGCCAAGGTCGCGCCGCCCCGCCGCCGTCCTCCGATCGTCGGTGCCGCGGCGGTCAGTCGCGCCCGGGCCGCCGGCAGGCGCCGCAGGGCCGGCATCGGCGGTGTCGCGAGCGGCAGGACCTGGACCGGTCTCGAGGGCCATGCACTCTCCACCGTGGGCGCGGGGCAGCCGGTCGGATCTCCGGGGACGCGGGCCGCGAGGCCACCGAGTCTAGCACCGGGTCCCGTGCTAGCCTCGCTCAACTGCCGTCGCCGGCCTCGACAACCGGGCGACCCGGATCTCCCCGGGATCGCCGCGGGCCCGCCCGGGATCGCCTGACAGAGGAGCCGTCCATGCGCGTCGCGATCGCCACCGACCACGCGGGGTTCGTCCTGAAGGCGCTCGTCGTCGAGCAGGTCCGCTCGCTCGGCCACGAGCCGGTGGACTTCGGCACCTGGGACACCGAGCCCGTCGACTACCCGGACGTCATCGCGCCCGCGGCGCGGGCGGTCGCGACAGGCGACTGCGAGCGGGCGATCGTCCTGGGCGGCAGCGGCACCGGAGAGGCGATCGTGGCCAACAAGGTCCCGGGGATCCGCTGCGTAGAGGCGTCGGATCCGGTGGTCGCGCACCTGGGGCGCCTCCACAACGACTGCAACGCGCTCTCGATGGGCGGCAGGATCGTGGGCGCCGAGGTGGCGCGGGCGTGCGTGACGGAGTTCCTGGCGACCGCCTTCGAGGGGGGACGGCACGTGTCCCGGATCGCCAAGATCCGCGCGATCGAGCAGGAGACGCGCGACGCGGGCTGAACGGCGCGCGACGCGGGCTGAACGGCGCGCGATCGAGCAGGAGACGTGCGGCGCATGGTGAGTGGCGCATGGTGAGTGACGCACGGTGAGTGGCGCGACCGCCGCGGCGCCGCATGCCCCAGCTGCGAACTGGCCCGGCCGTTCAGCCCTTGAGGGAGCCCGCCAGGAGGCCGCGGATGAAGTAGCGGCCGAGGAAGATGAAGGCGAGCAGGGTCGGAATCGCGGTGATAATGGCGCCGGCCATCTGCACGTTGTAGAGCGCGGCGAACGAGCCGGCCAGGTTCTGCAGCGCCACGGTGACGGGCTGCACGTTCGGGTCGTTCGTGAGCGTGACGCCGAACAGGAACTCGTTCCAGATGTTGGTGAACTGCCAGATCCCCACGACCACGAACCCGGGGACCGACAGTGGCAGGATCACGCGGACGTAGGCCCCGATCACGCCGGCCCCGTCGACGTTGGCCGCCTCCACCAGCTCGGTCGGGATCGCGGAGTAGTAGTTCCGGAAGATCAGCGTGGTGATCGGGATGCCGTAGATGATGTGGGTCAGCGCGAGGCCGGCGAGCGTGCCGTACAGGTGCAGCTTCTCCAGGAACTGCACCAGCGGGATCAGGATCGCCTGGTACGGGATGAACATCCCGAAGAGCAGGAACGCGAACACGAGGTCCGCGCCGGGGAACCGCCACTTGGTCAGCAGGTACCCGTTGATCGAGCCCCAGACGGAGGAGATCACCACCGCCGGCACGGTCATGATCACGCTGTTGACGAGCCCGGCCCCGATGCCGCCCGATCCGATGAGGGGCGGGGTCAGTGCGCTGGTCCAGGCGCCGAAGTTGATCGAGGAGGGGGGTTGCCAGATGCTGGTGGTGTTGACCTCGCGAAGCGTCTTGAAGCTGTCCGCCACCACCACGTAGACGGGCAGCAGGTAGAAGACGGTGAAGAGGGCCAGGAGCGCGTAGATCACCGCCCGCGTCCAGCGGAAGCCGATGCGTCGGCGCGGCGATGGCGACGCGGGGATGGTCGCGGTGGCGGCGCTCATGGCTGGGCCTCCGATCGCAGCTGCGACCACATGTAGGGGATCACCACGATCGCGCTGACCACGAGCATCACGATCGCGATGGCGGCGGCCAGGCCCCACAGCTGGCTCTGGAACGCGCTCACGAAGAGGTAGATCGACGGGAAGTCAGTGGCGGTCCCGGGTCCGCCTCGCGTCATGACGAAGACGAGATCGAAGATCTT
>JAJYDP010000185.1 GCA_021777365.1 Chloroflexota bacterium
GTTGACGCCCAGGTCCACGACCTCGAACCCGGCCCCGCGCCACATCATCCCCACCAGGTTCTTGCCGATGTCGTGGAGGTCGCCCTCGACGGTGCCCACCACGGCGGTGAACTCGGGCACCACCCCGGCCGCGACGAGGGCGGGCTCGAGGACCGCCATGCCGGCCTTCATGGCGCGCGCGCTGATGAGCATCTCGGGCACGAAGACCTCGCCCTCCTGGAAGCGCCGGCCCACCGCGTCCATGGCGGCGGTCATGGCGCCGAGCACCTGCTTGGGCGGGAGCCCCCCGTCGAGCGCGGCCTGCGTGAGGTCGGCCGCGGCGGCCCGGTCGCCCGCCTCCACGGCGGCGGTGAGGTCGGCGAGGTCGGCGGGCATCAGGCGCCCCCTTCCGCCGCGAGCTCGGCCGCGGCCCGGGACCGCTCGTCGGCGATCAGGACGGCCGCCCCGCCCGCGGCGGCGGAGCGCTTCACCGCGTCGAGCACCAGGGTGTTCGCGGTGCCGTCGGCGAAGCTCGACGCGATCCGGCTGGGCGTGTCGCTGGCGACCGCGGTCACGAAGTCGGCCGCCTGGAAGATGAACGCGTCGCCCAGGCCGAAGCCGACGCCGGCGACCGGCATCACGAGGCCCTCGGCGAGGTACGGATGCTGGGCGCCGAGCAGCACCCGCGTCCAGCCCTCCGTGTAGTGGTCCGCCGAGCCGTCGGCCCAGCCAAACTCGAGCAGCCGCTCCCAGTCGAACGACGCGGACGCCTCGGAGCCCACCAGCACGAACCCGCTGGCGTTCTTGAAGCCGGTCGCGACCCGGGAGGTGGCGAACGACCCGATGCAGCCGTTCTCGAACTCGGCCAGGAACATCGCCTCGTCGTCGGTCGTGACCGGGCGGGTCTCGTCGGACAGGGCGGCCTTCTCGTGGCCCCGCGTCGCGCCCAGGGCGGGGTGCCGCTCGGGGACGCGGATCGAGAGCACGGCGCCGCGGATCGCCCGCACCTCGCCGAGCATGAAGCGCGCCGCCTCGACGTTGTGGGCGCCGAGGTCGACCAGGGACCCGCCGCCGGCCTGGGCGAGGTCGTGGCGCCAGGAGAAGGGGACGTCCGCGTCCCGGCCGCCGTCGGAGAGGTAGCGGCTCATCAGCTGGCGCGGGGCGCCCAGCCGGCCCTGGTCGACGAGGTGCTTCACGGCGGCCACGGGCGGCGCGAAGCGGTGGGTGAACGCGACGTTCGCGATCACGCCCGCCCGGTCCACCGCGGCCTCCATCGCCATGGCCTCGGCGGCGGTCCGGGCGGTGGGCTTCTCGCACAGGATCGCCTTGCCGCGGGAGGCCAGGGCCTCCACGACGGCCCGGTGCTCGCCGTTGGGCAGCACCACGCTGACCGCGTCGATGTCGTCCGCCTCGGCGACGGCCTCCCAGCTGGTCTCCACGCGCTCGAAGCCGAACTTGCCCGCCAGGTCTTCGGCGAGCGGCCGGTTGGCATCGGCGACAGCAACCGCTTTCACATCCGGCACGGCATCGCCGTAGAGCGACTTGAGACTGCGGTAGCCGGCCGCGTGGGCCCGACCGGCCATCCCCGCCCCGATGACCGCGACCCTGATTGCACGCTTGGTCATGTCAACCCAACCTCGCGGTGATCCCTGAAGCCGAGGCCCGGGCGATCGCCTCCGGGCCGACGCGCCGGAGTGCCGAATCGCCTGACTGCGCCGGTCAGGATATCAACCGGTTTCGCATCGCACAATGCGGGCGGTCACGCGGGCGTCGACCCCAGCCACGGGTCGATCACCACCTTGCGGGACGAGGGGTCGATCGCGGTGAGCACGGCCTCCTCGGCGCGCTCGAGCGGGAAGCGGTGGGACACGAACTCCCGCCACGGGTACTCGTGCAGCGTGCGCGCCATCTGGCGCATCGACGGCCCGTAGGCGCCCGCCTCCTGGCCGGGGATCCCGATCATCCGGATGCCCTTGCTGCACAGGTGGCGGTTGGGCGAGATCTCGACCGTGCCCAGGTCGCTGAAGTTGCCCACCTCGAGGTACGTGCCGCCCGGCCGCAGCAGGTCCAGCGACTCCGGCACGGCGGCCGGCACCCCGGCGCACTCGACCACGACGTCGGCGCCCCGGCCGCGGGTCAGGTCGCGGACCAGCGCGAGCAGGTCGGCCGCGGTCGCCTCGGCACGGTTGACGGCAACGTCGGCGCCCAGCCGGCGCGCGAACTCTAGGCGGTGCGCTGAGAGGTCCACCGCGATGATCGTCCCCGCGCTGAGCATCCGGGCCTTGGCGACGTGGCACAGCCCGAGCGGCCCGGTGCCGAACACCACGACTGTGTCGTCCATCTGGAAGCCCTCGGCCGGGTAGGCGCCGAACTGCTTGGCCCGGTCGAGGCCGATGGTGACCGCGAACACCTCGGCCAGCACCGCCACCTCGGACGGCAGGGCGTCCGGCACCCGGAAGATCTTGCTGCCCGGCAGCGCGTACAGGTACTGGGCCCAGCCGCCGAACAGGTGGGGCGGCTCGGCCGCGGAGATCGTGTTGCCGTAGTCGCGGATGTTCTCGCACAGCGTGTACGGCAGGTCGTGGGTGCACGAGAAGCAGGTGCCGCACACGAGGTTGGGGCTGACGACCACCCGGTCGCCGACGGCGAGCTCCTCGCCGTCGAAGTCCAGCACCCGGCCGCCGAGGGCGGCCACGGTGCCGACGTTCTCGTGCCCCTGGATGATCGGGAACGGCGTGGACGAGGGCTTGGCCGCCCCCGTGTACTGCCCGGTGTAGCCCTCGTAGGTGTGCTTGTCGGTGCCGCAGATCCCCGACAGCTCGTTCCGGACCAGCACGGCGCCGGGCGCCGGCTCCGGCACCGGGAACTCCGCCAGCTCGTACCGGCGGGGCGCGACCAGCATCACGGCCCTTGCAGACATCCGCCCATCCTCCACTGGAGTGCCGGCCGCCCTCGGCCCCCCGGCGGCGGGGCCGGTGGGCACGACGGCGCGGCGGTCGCCGGGCGCTCGTCCGGCCGCCGCCGACGGCCCGCGGTCAGATCTCGCCAGCGGCGTCCTGGGCCAGCTCCTGCGCCGCCTCCCGGATCGCCGGCTGGTCCGGTCCGAGCCGCTGCAGCTCGTGGCTGAGCTGGGCGAGCTCCTCGCCGCCGGCCATCATCTGGGTCAGCTCCGCGACGTTGATCTGGTCCTTGGTGTAGCTGCCCATCACCCGCCCCAGCTTGAGCAGCACGAAGCGGTCGCCGACGGGATACGCGTGGTGCGGGTTGTGGGTGATGAGGATCACGCCCCGGCCCATGTCGCGCGCCTGCAGGACGTACTTGAGCACGATGCCCGACTGGCGGACCCCCAGCGCGGACGTCGGCTCGTCGAGGATCAGCACCCGCGCCCCGAAGTACACGGCGCGCGAGATGGCCACGGCCTGCCGCTCGCCGCCGGACAGCGTGCCGACGTACTGGTTCGGGTCGGAGACGTTGATGCCCATCTTGGCCATCTCGACCTTCATGACGTCCTTCGCGCGCCCCTGGTCGAGGAACCGGATCGGGCCGAACGAGCGGGTGGGCTCCTGGCCGAGGAAGAAGTTGCGCCAGACCGACATCATCGGCACGGTCGCGAGGTCCTGGAACACGGTCGCGATGCCGTGCGCCCTCGCCTCTCGTGGTCCGGAGAAGTGGATCGGGTTGCCGTCCACCAGGATCTCGCCCTCGTCCGGGGGGAACACGCCGGACAGGGTCTTGATCAGCGACGACTTGCCGGCGCCGTTGTCGCCGAGGACGCAGGTGACCTCGCCGGCCCGGACCTCGAGCGACACGTCGCGCAGGGCGATGACGCTGCCGAAGTACTTGCTGACGTGGCGCGCCTCGAGGAGCGGGACGGCCCGCGGGGAGCCGCCCGGCGCTTCCTGGACGCTGGCGTTGGGAGCGGGGTTGCCGGTCATCGACGTGCCCTCTGTGCCTGGCGGAACGTCACCGCGTTCACGATCACGCCGAACAGCAGCAGGATCCCGAGGAAGGCGAAGCCCCACTGGCTCGGCCAGCGCGCGTAGATCACCCCCTGGAGCGCCATGCCGATGATCGCGGCGCCGATCGACGCGCCGAGGACGGATCCGTAGCCGCCCGTCAGCAGGCAGCCGCCGACGACGGCCGCGACGATGTAGTACAGCTCGTAGCCGACGCCCTGCTCGGAGACGGCGGACAGGCCGGCGGTGAACTGGATCGTGCCCACCAGCCAGGCGCCGAGCGCCGTGCCCACGAACAGCAGGATCTTGGTGGCGCCGACCGGCACCCCGACGTTGCGCGCCGCGTTCGGCTCGCCGCCCGCCGCGAAGATCCAGTTGCCGACGGTGGTCCGGGACAGGATGACCATCCCGAGGATCGTCACCCCGAGCCACCAGAAGAGGGCGACGGGGAAGGCCGGCTGCGACCCGACGCTGCCGCCGAAGATGGCCTTGGCGAGGTCGGTGCCGGCGGGCGGGTTGAGCACGGTGACGACCGTGCTGTTGGCGTTGATCGCCTCAACGAGGCCGACCGAGGTGCCGCGCAGGACGAAGAACGTCGCCAGCGTGACGATGAAGCTGGGCAGCTTGGTCTTGACCACCAGGAAGCCGTTGAACAGCCCGACCAGCACGGCGAACACGCCGGAGAGCGCGATGCACAGCCAGATGTTCCAGCCGAACTCGTTGGCGAGGAGGCCGATCATGATCGCGGTGGCGCCGGTGAGGACGCCGGCCGACAGGTCGAATTCGCCGCCGATCATCAGCAGGCCAACCGGGACCGCCATGATCCCGAACTGCCAGGCCTGGGTCAGCCAGCCGACGAAGCCGGCCTGCGACAGCCACAGCGGGCTGGACACGGGGTTGACCGCGAAGATCAGGAAGATGGCCAGCGCGGCGAGCGCGGCCCCGACCTCCGGTCTGCGGAAGATGCGGGTCACGGTCCTCGCCGCGACAACGCGGTCACCACGGCCGCTCGTAGGCCCGGCCTGCTTCGTCGTGTTGGGCACGTCCATGGCGCAGTCGCCCGCCTCCTCGCTGCTCGCACTGCCCGGGCCGGGGATCCCCGGCCCGGGCAGTTGCACCTAGTGCGTCTGTGGGGAGCGCCGAGGGTCAGGACTCGCCGGCGGCGGCCCCGGCCTCCACGTTGGAGACGTTGGTCTTGTCCACGAGGAGCGGGCCCGTCGCGACGGTGGTGCCGCCGCCGACGCTGGCGCCGTAGTGGGCCTTGTAGAGCTGGAGGAACACGATCGGCAGGTAGCCCTGCAGGTACTGCTGCTGGTCCACGATGAAGTCGAGCGTGCCGGCCTTGACGGCCGAGATCGCCCAGCTGTTGAGGTCGAAGGTCGCCAGCTTGATCGTGCTGCCGCTTGGCAAGGCCGCCTGGACACCCTGCGCGATGGCGTTGTTGAGGGTCATGACAGCGGTGATGCCGGGGTGCGCCTGGAGGTACGCGGTGACCTGCTGCGCCGAGGCCTGGGGGTTCTGGGCCGCGTTCGCGACGCTCAGGGTCAGCTCGGTGCAGGCCGGGCCGGAGGCCGGCGCGTCGCCCGTCGAGCAGGTGGCGCCGGTGCCCAGGGCCTGCGCGATGCCGTTGCAGCGGTCGAGCAGGTTCTGGCCGCTCTGGTGGATGACGCACAGGACGTTGTCGGCCTTCTCCGCCATGAACCGGGCGCCGGCCTGCTTGCCGGCGAGCGATTCGGGCTGGCCGACGCAGGTCATGGCGCCGGAGGCCGCGATGTCGGCGTCGTCGCAGCCCGCGTTGATGAGGACGACCGGGATGCCGGCCTTGGCGGCGGCCGCGAGCGTCGGGTTCATCAGGCTCGGGTTGTGGTCGGACACCGCCAGGCCGTCAACCTTCTGGTTGATCGCGTCCTGGATCGCCTGGTTCTCGGCGTTGTCGTCAGGCTGGGCCTGGCCCTGCTGCTGCGAGCCGTAGACCTCGGAGAGGGCGCAGCCCGTCGCAGCGGAGGCGTCCTTGGCCCCCTTGTACACGACGCTCCAGAAGCTGCCGTTGTCGCCGTGGGTGATCACCGCGAACTTGTACGGGCAGCTGGCCGCGGTGCCCGAGCCGGACCCGGACCCTGCGCTCGCCGCGGGCGAAGCGGTCGCCGTGCTGCTGCTGCAGGCGCCGACGGCGAGCGCCGACACCATGACCAGAGCCGTCAAGGCTCGTCTCATCGCAGATGCTCCTCCTTATGGGTTCCTCGATGACCACCAGCGGTCACCACCACCACCTCCAGCGTCGGTCAGCTCCTCGGCGGCACGCGCCGGCCGATCACGACCCCGGACGGTCTGTCGCGCCTAACGAGACCGCTCTCACCTCCTTGGTCTGCCCTGAGCTCCCCCTCCAGGAGGCCTCCAGGGCCTGCGGCGCGGCTGGTGCCGCCCGGCTGGAATTGTGCTCTACGCTCCGGACGGACCGGCGGTCCGAAGTGCTCTCGCAACCGGTTTCCGTGCATGAGCCCCAGATCGACGCCCCGCCCTGCGGCTGTCCCGGCCAGGCGATTGACCGCCTGCCGGGTCGGCGAGCCTGTTGTCGGACGGGACGACGATCATGGTTGCGGCATCATCCCACTCCACGCAATCGTTTGCAGCAACGAACCGGCACGGTACCGACCCCGGCGTGACGTCGGGAGTGCCACATGGCCCGGTCCCGCCGCCACCGGCCAGTCAGAAACCGGTTTCGCAGCACAACCCTCGTTGCCACGATCCCGGCTCGATGGGATACGCTCCGGCGCGTGCACTCAATTTACGACCTCGCGCAACGGGCAGGGGTGGCGCCGTCCACGGTGTCCAAGGCGCTTCGGGACGACCCCCGGATCAGCAAGGCCACGCGGGCTCGCATCAAGGCCCTGGCCGCGGAGGTCGGCTTCACGCCCAACTCGGCGGCCCAGAGCCTGACGACCCGACGCACGATGACCCTCGGGCTGGTCGTCCGGGACTACGCCGACCCGTACAACGGGCTGCTCATGCGGGGCATCGAGTCGGCGGCGCTCCGCGAGGGCTACCAGCTGCTCGTCACCAGCACCCACGAGGCCGAGCTCCACGAGATCGACATCGCCCGCTCGTTCCGGCAGCGGCGCGTCGACGGGATGATCATCGTCGCGTCGCACGCGGACGAGCACCAGGCGAACCTGGACCCCGGCGTCCCGGTGGTGTTCATCGCCGATCACGAGGAGCTCCTCCCCGACCGGCCCGACGTCGGCCTCGTCACCTTCGACGAGGTCGCGGCCGCGAGCACGATCACCGGGCACCTGATCGGCCTGGGGCACCGGCGGATCGGGTACGTCGGGATCGGGCGCGCCCGCCAGTCGAACCGCAACCGGCAGGCCGGCTACGAGGCCGCCCTGCGGTCCGCCGGGATCGAGCCCGACCGCCGCCTGAGCGCGACCAGCGGGCGGCGCGATTCGGCGGAGGGCGGGGCGGAGGGGGTGGAGCTGCTGCTCCCCGCCCGTCCCACGGCGCTCTTCTTCTACAACGACATGGCCGCCCTGGGCGGCCTGCGGGCGCTCGCCGACCGGGGCGTCCGCGTGCCCGAGGAGGTCAGCGTGGCCGGCTTCGACGACATCGAGGTCGCCGCGCTGGTCACGCCGCCCCTGACCACGATGTCCCAGCCCCGGCTGGAGATGGGCCGGATGGCCACGGAGCAGCTGCTGGCCATGCTGCACGGGGCCGCCGGGGGGGAGCGCCTGATGACGGCGTGCACGCTCGTCGTCCGGCGATCGACTGGGCCCGCTCCTGCGGGTCGACCGGAGGGCGCACAGACCCGGTGACCTCCGCCGGGCCCGGCTGACCGGCCCGAGCTCGGCGTCCGGGGCCCAGCGCCGCCCGCGGGGGCCCGCCGCCCGCGGTTCAGCGCCCGGCGCCGAGGGCCTCGACCAGCCGGACCTCCACCATCAGGTCGCCCGCCAGCCGCTCCAGGCCCGCGCGGACCGCGCTCACGTCCACCGTCTCGGGGATGATCACGCGGACCTGGGCGTGGAACATGCGGTCCCCGGAGTGCGCCGCGGCCGGCCGGTCGGTGGACAGCTCCTCGACGTTGATCCGGTACGCCGCGAGCAGGGTCGAGATCTCGTGGACCAGCCCGGGCCGGTCCAGCCCCAGCAGGTCGATCTCCATCGCGTGCTGCCGGGCCGCCTCGACCGGCACGCTGCGCTCGACCACGACCTTGAGGCCGCTGACCTCGAGCCGGTCGAACGCCGCCTCGAGCGCCGCCGCCCGCTCGTCGGGGACCTCCACCAGGAGCACCCCGGCGAACTTGCCGGCGAGGTGCGCCATGCGGCTCTCGAGCCAGTTGCCGCCGTTGGCGGCGACGACCTCCGACACGGAGTCGACGATGCCTGGATGGTCCGGGCCGATGAGCGTGAGCACGAGGTCGATCATGGGCGGCATCG
>JAJYDP010000186.1 GCA_021777365.1 Chloroflexota bacterium
TCGTGCTCGCCAGCCGGCGGCTCCGGTTCACCTGAGGGCCCGCCGGCCGCGCGCCCAGGCGGTGGTGGGGCGTGCGGAGGGAGCGGTGCCGGTCGCGCAGGGCCGGCGGTGGCGGGGGCGTGCGCCCGCTGAACCGGCGCCCACCCGGAGCGGATCTACCCGGCGCGGCCCGTCCCGAACTGCCTGTCGCCGGCGTCGCCGAGACCGGGGAGGATGTAGCCGCGCTCGTTCAGCTGGCGGTCCAGCGCGGCGCAGTGGATGGGGACGTCCGGGTGCGCAGCGGTCACCGCCCGGATTCCCTCGGGCGCCGCGATCAGGTTCACCAGCTTGATCCGGACCGCGCCCCAGCGCTTCAGGACCTCGATCGCCGCCGTGGCCGACCCGCCCGTCGCCAGCATCGGGTCCAGGATCAGGCACAGGTCCACGGTCGCCGAGTCCGGCAGCTTGTTGTAGTACTCGACCGGCCGAAGGGTCCGCTCGTCGCGGAAGAGCCCGAGGTGCCAGACCTGCGCGGTGGGCATCAGCTCGAGCATCGCGTCCACCATGCCGAGGCCGGCGCGCAGGATGGGCACCAGGCCGATCCGGTCGGCCAGCTCGGCGCCCACGGTCTCCTCCATGGGCGTCTGGACCGGCACCTCGTGGACCCGGGCGTCGGCCAGGGCCTCGTACCCCACCAGCCAGCTGATCTCGCGCACGAGCTCGCGGAACTTCTTCGGCTCGGTGCGGACATCGCGCAGCAGGGCGAGCTTGTGGAGGATCGCCGGATGGTGTGAGACGTGGACCGTCGGCGGGAGCCCTCCGGGGTCGCCGACTGCGGGGGAGGGCACTGGACCGGGCATGCGCATGCTCCTGTCGATCGCTCGGGGAGTCGCGGCCGATCGTAGCATCCGGCGGCCGGTCGCGGGGCTCCCCGCGGGCGCACCGGTCGCTGCGGGACGCCCCCGGGGCGGCGCGGTGGCCCGTACCCGCGAGGGCGCATCGGTCGCTACGGCAGCCCCGCGCAGGCGCGACCGGCATCGTGCCGCCGACGCGCTACCATCGCGGCAGCATGCCAGGACGTCGATCTTCCGCGACGCTGCCGAGCCCATCCGCTCCCGGTCCCCGCCCCGACCATCCGAGGACGCCGTCCGCCCGGTGGCCGCGCGGCGCCGCGCCGCCGATCCTCGTCGAGGTCCGCCGCGGGGGGGTCACCGAGAGCCGGCACCGCGGGCACGTGGTCCAGGTGGGCGCGGATGGCGCCATCGAGCGCGTGATCGGCGACCCCCAGGTGACGGTGTCGCTCCGCTCCGCCGCCAAGCCGCTGGGGCTGGCCGCGTTCGTCGAGGCGGGCCTGGCCGATGCGTTCGAGCTGTCCGCCCCGGAGCTGGCGGTCCTGGCCGCCTCGCACTCGGGCGAGGACGTGCATGTGCGGACGATCCAGGCGATGCTCCGCCGGGCCGGCGTCAGCCAGTCGCTGCTCGGGTGCGGCACGGAGAATGCCCCGCTCGACCAGGTGACGGCCCAGCGACTGGCCCGGGACGGCGAGCGAGCCGGCCCCATCCGGCACCAGTGCTCGGGGCAGCACACGTCGTTCCTGCTCTTTGCCAAGCATGCCGGCTGGCCGCTCGAGGAGTACTGGCTCCCGGACCACCCCACGCAGATCGCCTTCCGGGACGCACTCGCCCGGGTGCTGCGCAGGCGGCCGGAGGACCTCGTGACGTCGGTGGATGCCTGCGGGATCCTCACCTACCACGTGCCGCTGGTGGAGGTGGCCCGCGCGTACGCCCTCCTGGCCGATCCGGCCGGCGTGGCGAACGACCCGGGGACCCGCTCGCTGGTGCCGGCGCTGACCCGCATCCGAGACGCGATGATCGCGGCACCGGAGCTGGTGGCGGGCCCGCGGGAACGCTTCGACACGGCGCTCATGCGCACGCTGCCCGGTCGCGTGGTCTCCAAGGGCGGCGCGGAGGCGCTGCAGGGGGTCGCGCTCCTGTCCCGGACGATGTCGGGCCGGTCGGGCGCCTCGGGGCTGGCGGTCAAGATCGACGACGGCGACGGCCGGGGACGCGCCCGGCCCGCGGTCACCGTCGAGGCGCTGCGACAGATCGGCGTGATGGGTGAGGCCGAGCTGACCCGCCTGTCGGCATACCACCGACCGCCGCTCCACGACCCACGCGGGGCGGTGGTGGGCGAGGTCGTCCCATCCTTCGAGCTGGCCCCCCTGTCCGAGCTGCGCTGAGCCGGGCGGTACCATCGGCGCCGTGACCGTTCGCTGCCGCATCGCCCCCAGCCCCACCGGCCCCCTGCACATCGGGACCGCCAGGACCGCCCTCTACAACTTCCTCTTCGCCCGCCACGAGGGCGGCACCTTCGTGCTGCGGCTCGAGGACACCGACGTGGCCCGTTCGACGGTCGCGTACGAGCGCGACATCCTCGAGGGGCTCCACTGGCTGGGGCTCGCGTGGGACGAGGGCCCGGAGGTGGCCGGACAGCCGGCCCGGGGTCCCTTCGCGCCGTACCGGCAGATGGAGCGGCTGCCCTTGTACCGCGACGCCGCGGATCAGCTTCTCTCCCGGGACCTGGCCTATCCCTGCTACTGCACGAAGGCAGAGCTCGACGCGGACCGTGCCGCGCAGGAGGCGAACGGCCAGCCGCCCCGGTACGTCGGACGCTGCGCGCACCTGACGGCAGAGCAGCGGCGTGCCCGGGAGGCGGAGGGGCGCCGGCCCGCGATCCGGTTCCGGATCCCGCCGGGTGTCGTAGGGTTCGACGACTTGGTGCGCGGGCACGTGGAGATCGACACCGACGCGCTCGGCGGGGACCTGGTGATCGTGCGCTCCGACGGCACCCCGCTCTACCACTTCACGGTGGTGGTCGACGACGCCGAGATGGCGATGACGCACGTGATCCGGGGCGAGGACCACCTCTCCAACACGCCGAAGCACATCCTCCTCTTCCGCGCACTCGGGGCCGACGTGCCCGCGTTCGCCCACCTGCCGCTGATCCTCAACCCGGACCGCACCAAGATGAGCAAGCGCAAGTCGCAGACAGCGGTGGCGGACTACCGGGCGGAGGGCGTTGTCCCCGAGGCGATGGTCAATTTCCTGGCCCTCCTGGGCTGGGCGAGCGGCACGGAGGACGAGATCTTCTCGCTCGACGAGCTGATCGAACGCTTCGACCTGTCGCGGGTCCATTCGGGCGGCGCCGTCTTCGACCGGAACCGCCTGGAGTGGCTGAACGGCCAGTGGATCCGCCGGCTCTCCACGGAGGATCTCGCCGAGCGGCTTGTTCCCTTCCTGGCGGCGCACCTGGAGACACGCCGGGCGGCCGGGGACATCCCGGTTTGCGAGCCCGGCGCCGACGATCTGCGGCCGCTGATCCCGCTGGTGCAGGAGCGCCTGCCGGTCCTCGGCGCGATCGGCCCGCTGGTCGACTTCCTGTTCGTGGATCCGCTCCGCGTCGACCCTGCGACGCTGGTCCCGAAGCGCTGGGACCCGGACACCACGATGGCCGCCCTGGTTGCGGCGCGGGACGTCATCGCCGGGCAGGGCCGCGTCAGCTTCGAGGCGGACGAGCTGGAGGGGCCGCTGCGCGACCTGGCGAGCGCGCGCGGGTGGAAGCCGGGCGACCTGTTCATGGCGATCCGGGTCGCGATCACGGGCCGGACGGCGACGCCGCCGCTCTTCGACACCATGGTGGCGCTGGGACGCGCCCGGACGCTGGAGCGCCTGGAGGCGGCGGCCGGCGTGCTGCGCGGGAGCCCGACGGGCACCTGACCATCACCGCCGGCAGTGCCATGCCGCCCGCGGCCACCTGGCCGCGTTCCGGGACCGGAGGCCGCGCGGCCCGGGAGCGGCTACATCCCCGTGACCGCGTGGATCGCGGTCCAGGCGACGGCGGCGACCGCCGCGCTGGCGGGGATGGTCAGGATCCAGGCCCAGACGATGTTCCCGGCGAGCCCCCAGCGGACCGAGGAGAAGTGATCGCTGGCCCCAGAGCCCATGATCGCGCCCGAGACGACGTGTGTCGTCGACACGGGCATCCCGAGGTGGCTGGCGGTGAGGATCACCGTGGCCGCGGTGGTCTCGGCGGCGAACCCGTGGATCGGGTCCAGCCGCACGACGCGCTGGCCCATGGTGCGGATGATCCGCCAGCCACCGGCTGCGGTCCCGAGCGAGATGGCGCCGGCGGCCAGCACGATGACCCAGATCGGGACGCGGAAGCTGGGCAGCAGGCCGGCCGTCACCAGCGCCGCGGTCATGATCCCCATCGTCTTCTGCGCATCGTTCGAGCCGTGGCTGAAGGCCATGAAGGCCGCGGAGAGGAGCTGCAGGCGCCGGAACCGGTCGTTGATCCGGTGCGGATTCGAGTGCCGGAACACGTTGAGCAGGACCACCATCAGGGCCAGCGCACCGAGCAGGCCGATGATCGGTGAGCCCACGAGCGGCAGGATGACCTTGGTGACGATGGCCTCCACGTGCACGGCCGCGGCGCCGCTGGCGGCGAGCGTCGCGCCCACCAGTCCGCCGATCAGGGCGTGGCTGCTGGAACTGGGCAGGCCCAGCCTCCAGGTGAGCAGATTCCACACGATGCCGCCGACCAGCGCGCCGGCGATGATCACCTGTCCATGACCGCCGGAGGGCGTGGTCACGATGCCGCTGCCGATCGTCGCGGCCACCTCGGTGCCCGTGAGCGCGCCCACGAAATTCGCGACGGCGGAGAGGAGGATCGCGTACGAGGGACGCAGGGCGCGCGTCGATACGGACGTGGCAATCGCGTTGGCGGTGTCGTGGAATCCGTTGATGTAATCGAAGAGAACCGCGAGGCCGAAGATCGCGACCAGCGCGTATGTCACGCCGCCGTTCATCGCGATTCCGGCGTCATTCGTCGCGCCATTGCCTTATGCTGGCCGCGGTCATCGGCATCGTATCGAAGGGGTACCGCGTCGTGAAAATCCGCAAGACGGATGCCTCCGCGATGGCTCCATCGCCGGCCAAGCCCCCCCGGGCATTGAGCCCGGCCGCGCAGGCGAGGCTCGCCCAGGCCGAGCTGCTGCGCAAGTCCGTGATCGATCGGCTGGAGGGTCCGGACGACGTGTTCCGCGTCGCGCTCGAGGAGGGCGAGAAGGCTGGCACGATCCGCCAGCGGCTGCTCAAGGTCGCGGCCGAGGCGGGGAAGGAGATCGCCGTGCAGATGCGGGGCGATCATCTCCTCGTCGGGCTCATGACGCCGGAGCGTCGTCCGCGTCGGGGTCGTCGCCCGAAGACCGCGGCCTGATCGTCGCAGTTCACAGACCGCACCGGGCGGTTCGCGGCGACCGCGCGTGAGATCGGGGCGCGCTCCGGCGCGGATATCCGTGCCGCGCCTGCTCCCGGTCGTGGTGTGTGCCGCGCGTCCGGTCGACGCATGGTCCGATGGAATGGCCGGCGTCGTCGCCATGCAGCCGCATGCGAATCCGTGGCGTCCACCGCTGCCCGGCGGCGCTGTCGGTGCGGCGCATTTCCGGCCGGCGCTGGTCCCATTCGCGATGCGCGCGGCGGGCGGACGCCGCGTCCCGCGCGGCTCGTGCGCGGGGGCGCGCCTCGCGCGGAGTCAGCCCTATGCGCATGCAACCTCCGGAATCTGGACGGGGACGCGCACTGGCCTGGGCTGCGGTTTGTACGTTCGGAACCGCCGGGCCCAAGCGTAGCGCGTCGGCGATCCCCGGACGGGCGGAATCCGCGTCGCCTCCGGCGTCCGGGCCCGGGTGCCGCTCGTCAGTCGCCGGGCAGGAGCTCCGGCGGGACCAGCCAGCGCAGCACCCCGCATCCCGGCACCAGGGGCCGGGATGCGTCGATGCGGGCCAGCGACCCCTTGGGGAGCGGGAGCGCCCCGGCGCCCGTGAGCTCCCTCGCGAGCTCCGAGAAGTCCGGGTCGTGCCCCACGACCAGGAGGCTGGGCGGGTCTCCCGCCGCGACCAGGATCCGTTCGAGGTCCCCGAGGTCGACGCCGGCCGCCAGCAGGCGCTCCGGGTGAACGTCGACATGCAGCGCCCTGCCGATCGGCGCCGCCGTCTGGGCCGCGCGCAGCCGGGGACTGGTGAGGATGGCTGTGGGCCGGAGCCCGACGCGCGCAAGGAAGGTCGCCAGCCCGGCCGCCTGCCGCTCACCCCGGGACGAGAGCGGCCGATCGTCGTCGTTCCCCTGCCAGGCGCCGGGATCGCCGGCGTGAGCGTGCCGCACCAGGTACAGCTCCACGCCCTCGCGGCCGCGCTGCCGCTCGCCCTTGCTCATGGCTGCCGCTCCCGTTGACGTGTCCCGCGTGCATGGTATCCGCCGGGTCGCGCGGTGTTCCTCGTGCACTCCGGCCGGGGACCTGCGAGGATACGCGCGGGGTCGCAGGAGGAGGTGGGCCATGGCAAAGCGCGGACCGCGGGATGACCGGGAGGGTGGGCAGAAGGCCCGCCGCGCGGCCGGGAAAGCCGCACGGAAGGCGGAGCGCGAAGTGGCCCGCGCAGGAGCGGAGCTGCGAAAGATCGAGCTACGGCTGGTGGAGGCGCAGGTCATCCTGGCCGAGGTGACCGCCCGCGCCGACGCACTGCAGGATCGCCTGCGGGAACTCGCGTACCCCGGGCCCCCCGGGGACGACGCCCATCCGACGGAGGACGCGGCCGCTGGCGAGGCCGACGACGACCCTGCCGGCGGGACAGAGGGCATGGAGTCCGCAGGATCGGCCGCACTGGAAGACGACCGGGCGCACGGCCCCGAGCCCGCTCCCGAGCCCGAGCCCGCGCCCGAGCCGACCCCCCAGCCCGCGCCCGCGCCCGACGCGGCGGGCGAGGCTGCTCGCGCGGACACGGCCCCGGAGCGAGGACCCGACCGGGCGGCGGATGTGGCGCCGCAGCCCGCACCCGGTTCGCTTCCCGGCGGCGTGCCCGGGCCGGTCCGGCCCGTCGTGGATCTCGCGTCCCGCTGGGGCGACGAGCCGTTCTGATCGCCCGGCTCAGAGCCTGGCCACGGCCCGACCGAGCGCGCGGCGGAACTCGATCGACGTGACGCGTCGCCAGGTGGGACCGAGGGTCCGGCGAAGGCGCACCGACTCTCGTTCGCGATCCGATAGGTAGCGACCGACCGCGTCGATCGAGGCCGGCGTGAGGAGCGCGGAGCGCTCGACGAGGAACGCGCGGGCGAGGCCGGCGGCCACGTCGGCGTCGTGGAGCAGGCCGAGGTGGTCCTGCAGCGCAGTGACGCGCTCGATCAACATGCCTGCCTCGGGCCCCAGCGGCTCGCGGAAGAACTCCATCGCATACCGCAGTCGCTTGCCCGCGATCCGCAGCTGGTGCAGCGTGGCCAGGTCGGCCCATCGCAGGACCGCGTCGTAGGCCCGGACGCCCTCGTAGGCGGTCCAGAGCCGGCTCGGCGCCGTGTCCCGGACGCGGCGGGGATCAGTGGGCCCGGCGGGGATCGCGTCCCGCCCGGTCGCCTCGACGAAGGCGACGTGCTCGTCCACGAAGCGCCGGTAGGCCCCCGAGTCCAGGTACCGGACCAGCGTCGTGCGCGCGCGGTCGCGCTCGGCCCGCCAGGCGTCCGCGAGGGGCTGCAGCGCGACCCGCTCGGTGGGGCCGAGCCGCCCGAGGTACGCGTCCAGCCCGTCGATGAGCACGTCGAGATCGCGGACGGCCCCGAGATCGCCGGCCAGCGTGCGGAGACCGCCCACGGACCGGCGGACGCGGCCCCGGCGGAACCCATCCCCGAAGACACGCCACGCCGCGCGCATCCGGCGGGTCGCCACGCGCATCTTGTGGAGGTCCTCGGGGTCCTCGCCGCTGCGCGTCCCGGGCTCCGTGACGAGCATCCGCGCCAGGTGGAACCGGAGGACCTTGCGACCGGCCTCTGCGAAGGCGTCGTCCGCCGTCACGCCGGGCGATCGGCCGACGGAGCGGAGGAGCTGCTCGGCTGCCTCGGAGAGCGGCCGCGCGGGATGCTCCGGCGCGGGATGCTCGGGCGCGGCAGGTGCCACAGCGGCGGCTTCCCGCGGGATCTGCGCGGACGGACCGGCGGGAGGCACGGCCCGGCCATCGCCGGCCGGCTGATCCTCGCCCGCAGGCGCGTCGTTCCGCCCTTCGGCCAGGTCCCGGGCCGCCTCGAACTTGGACTTCGCGGAAGGGCGGACCCCGCCGGTCCGCTCGATGGCCCCGGCCAGGCGACCCAGGATCGCCTCGCCTCCCTGCCGGAGCTCCACCTCGAGCGCCGCGTACCCGCCCAGGCGCCGCCCGCCGGAGAGGATCTCCACCTCGTCGGCGCTCAGCTCCGCGGCGCCGTCCGGCGCGGTCACCTCCCGGACCCGGCGCCGCTGCCTGACCAGGAACCGCTCGCCCAGGGA
>JAJYDP010000187.1 GCA_021777365.1 Chloroflexota bacterium
AGTCCGGAGTCGAACACGTCGATGCCCAACGCGCCGAGCACGAGGCCAAAGGCGCCGGGCCGACCGGCAATGATGCGCAGCCCCGATTGCTGCCCCTGCTGCAGGAACCTGGCATACGCGACGAGCTTCTCGACCCCGTCGCGTTTCGTGTCGAGCTGGAGGGGCTGCACATAGACGCCTGCCCAACTGCGGTCGGCCAGTCGCTCGAACACGCTGTAGCGACCGCGCAGCACCAGCGTCCCGGGATAGGCCGTGGCCAGCATCGGCCGGTATGGGATCTTCTCGCGGCCGTTCAGGGTCGCCGCGTACTCGTGGAGGGCCTGGTACGCATTGAGTACCCGCACGGACGGTCGCGCGACAGGCAGCGATGGAACCACGTACAGGGCAGGCTCATGGCGGGCCTGGAACTCAAGCGCCAACCGCACCATGCGTCGGTGCTCATCACCGAACCGGGTCGTCTCGAGCGGGGCCGGCGGCGCGTACGGCAGCCGCGCCAGCGACGTGACGGCGGCGTAGCCAGGGGAAGCGAACCGCACGGACTGCGGTTCCACAACCCAGGGAACATGGCTATCGGCGAGGCGCAACAGGAGGGGCGGATCCCGATGCACATAGGAGGCCTGGATCACGGCGCCGCCGAGCGATGGGCCGTCTTCCCCGGGCGTCCGCGGGGCAAGCAGTTGCTCCAGGCTCCGACCTTCGTACTGCGTCACGTGCAGCAGGAAGGATAGTGGCTCACCGAACGACCCGAGCATGTGGACATTCTAGTGGACAAAGCACGGTCATACAAGAGGCCAGAAGGCGGGCACAAGCCGACGGTACCGTCTGGGAAGCGCGCTCCCGAGCAAGGACTATCAGCGAGGGCGAGCCGACCAAGCGCTGTAAGGGCGGGCTCGTTCGGGTCGTTCGGAGGGTTAGCCCTCCGGGGCAAGACGGTGCTTGGGAAGCAAGCACTCTGCCAACTGAGTTACTCCCGCTCGAGAGCAGCGCGATTCTACGGGGACGTCCGCGGCAGCGTCAATCAGCGCGCCGACGCCGCCCTCAGCCCTTGAGCTCGGGGAAGTCCTCGTCCCAGAACTCCAGCGCGGCGCGGGTGAACGGCTGCGGCCGAGCCTGTTCGTGGCCCCGCAGCTCGACGCGGCGGATCTTCCCGGAGATCGTCTTGGGCAGCTCCGCGAACTCGATGCGGCGGATGCGCTTGAAGGGCGCCAGCCGCTCGCGGCAGAAGCGCAGGATGTCCCGGGCGAGCTCGGGCGACGGCGCGTAGCCGGCCCGCAGGGTAATGAAGGCCTTGGGGGTGGCCAGGCGCAGCGGGTCCGGGCTGGGCACGACGGCGGCCTCGGCCACCGCCGGGTGCTCGATCAGGATGCTCTCCAGTTCGAAGGGGCTGATCCGGTAGTCGCTGGCCTTGAAGACGTCATCCGCGCGCCCGACATAGGTGTAGTAGCCGTCCGCGTCCCGGCTGGCCACGTCCCCAGTGTGGTAGAAGCCGTCGCGCATCATGTCAGCCGTCCGGGTCGGGTCGTCCCGGTAGCCGGGTGTGAGCCCCAGCGGCCCAGCCGACAGGTCGAGGGAGATCTCGCCTTCGCTCGCCGGGCGTCCGTCGGGGTCGAGCAGCTCGACCCGGTAGCCGGGGAGCGGACGGCCCATGGAGCCCGGCTTGACCGGCTGGCCCGGCGTGTTGCCGACCTGGGCCGTGGTCTCGGTCTGCCCGTATCCGTCGCGGATGGTGAGGTTCCACGCCTGCCGTACCCGCTCGATGACCTCCGGGTTGAGCGGCTCCCCGGCCCCTACCAGCTCGCGCAGCCTGACCGGCCAGGCGGCGAGGTCCTGCTGGATCAGCATGCGCCACACGGTGGGCGGGGCGCAGAGCGTCTGGACCTCGTAGTCCACCAGCACGTCCAGCACGCGCCGGGCGTCGAACCGGGCGTACTCGAAGAGGAAGACGGTGGCCTCGGCGTTCCATGGCGCGAATACGCTGCTCCACGCGTGCTTGGCCCATCCCGGCGAGCTGATGTTCCAGTGCACGTCGCCGGGCTGGAGGCCGATCCAGTACATCGTCGAGAGGTGACCGACCGGGTAGCTCTGGTGGGTGTGCTCGACGAGCTTCGGCTTCGCCGTCGTGCCGGAGGTGAAATACAGCAGCAGGGTGTCGCGGGCGTGCGTGGGCCCGTCGGGCGCGAAGTCGGCGGGGGCATCGGACGCCGCCGCGTAGTCGAGCCAGCCGTCGGCCTGCCCTCCGACGGCGATCCGGGTGTAGCCGCCCGGAAGCGTGGCGAACTTGCCGGCCTCGGGAGCCCAGGCGATGGCGTGGCGCACGCTGCCGCGCTCGAGGCGGTCGCGCACGTCGTCGGGCGTCAGGAGCGTGGTGGCCGGGATGATCACCGCGCCGAGCTTCATGGCGGCCAGCAACAGCTCCCAGAGCTCAGGCGTGTTGGGCAACATCAGCAGCACCCGATCGCCGCGCGCCACTCCCAGCCCCCGCAGCCAGCTGGCGACGCGCGACGAGCGCTCCGACAGCTGCGCGTAGGTGAGCCTGGTCTCGCTGCCGTCGTCTGCCACTACCCAGAGCGCCAGGCGATGGTTGCCCCGGGCGACCACGTCGAAGTAGTCGAGCGCCCAGTTGAACCGGTCGAGCACAGGCCAGCGGAAGTCACGGCACGCGGTCGCGTAGTCGCCGCGCTGCCGGAGGAGGAAGTCGCGAGCCTGAAGGAACGCCTCGGTCCCGGTCGTCGTGTCCATCGAGTCGAGCCCTCCTGTGCGGCGCATGGTAGCCCCGCGCGCCGCGAGGGGCCGGGGGCACGTACGGCCCCGCAGACCGGCCGAGCAGGCGTAATCCGGGAGCGACACGGCGCTGGTATCGTCCTCACATGACGCTCGACGTGCGATGGCTGGGACGCGTCCCGTACCGGGAGGCCTGGGACCTCCAGCACGACCTGGTCGCCGACCGCGCGGCCGGCCGCGTGCCGGACACGCTCCTCCTCCTGGAGCACCCCCGCGTGCTGACGCTGGGCCGTCACGCCACCGAGGAGCACGTGATCGCCCCCGTCGAGTACCTGGCCGGCATTGGCGTCGAGGTCATCCGCGTCGAGCGCGGCGGTGAGGTCACCTACCATGGTCCCGGGCAGCTGGTCGCATACCCGATCGTGAAGCTGGGCGAACGGGGCCTCCTGATCCGGCCGTTCGTCCGGCTGCTCGAGGCCGCGATGATCGAGACCGCCGCCTCGTATGGGGTCGCGGCGGCACGCCGCGAGGGCTATCCCGGGGCCTGGTGCGACCCCGAGTCCGGCCTGCCCCGGAAACTCGGGGCGCTGGGCGTCCGGGTCGAACAGGACGTGAGCTACCACGGCATCGCGCTCAACATCACGACCGACCTGGACGACTTCGGGCTGATCAACCCGTGCGGGCTGACGTCGATCGGCGTGACGTCGATCGCCCGCGAGCGCGGCTGGCCGCTCCCGTCGAGCGTGCCGTCCACCGAATCGGTCGAAGCAGCCGGATGGCGGTTCGCCGCCGCATTCCGGCGCCTGATCGAGCGGGGCGAGACCCCTGGGGCAGGCGCTGGCGCGTCGTCGACGGCGGTCGCGCGCGGCACACCGGCCACGGCCGGCGGAACGGCCATGCTCGACGGGGTGGCTGCAGCCGGCTGGACGGGGCCGGCCGTCGGCCCTGCCGCGACGGGCTGAGCGATGGCCGGCGGAGTCTTCGAGCTGCGCAGGGATGCCATCACGGGGTGGT
Organism: Chloroflexota bacterium; assembly: GCA_021777365.1. Next base: position 3,736 of record JAJYDP010000187.1, read on the forward strand.
GGGTCGCCGTGGTGGTCGACCGGGCGTACGAGGCCCCCCGGTTCGCCCGGCAGGCCCAGTCGCTCACCGGGCGGGAGTGCCAGAACTGCACCAGCGCACGCCTGGCGGAGCCGTGGATCCGGACCCTGCGGGCCCACGCGTTCCGCGTCGCCGGCGATGAGCGGGGCACGAGGGACGGCGAACCCCAGCCCGGACTCGGGCTCGTTGCGGACGTCGGCGCCTGGCTCACGATCGTCGCGCCGCACGAGCATCACGGCACGCTCGCAGCCGAATCACCGCAGGTGGTCATCCGGATGCTGGAGCTGGCGCGCCGCGTCATCGCGGACGCGCGGGCGCGCGGCGGGACGGAGTACGTGCAGGTCGTGGAGAACCGCGGTCGCGAGGCCGGGGCGCTGACGAACCACCTCTGTCTCGACGTGTACGACCTTCCCCAGATCCCGCACCGCGTCGGCGAGGAGCTCGGCGGATCGGCGCGGTACGTCATCCGCGAGGGCGTCTGCCCGTACTGCCGGCTGGTCCGCCAGGAGGTCGCCTCGCGCGAGCGCCTCGTCTTCGAGGACGCGGCCAGCGTCGCGTTTGCGCCCTACGCGTCGCGGTCGCCGTTCGAGCTGTGGGTGGTGCCCCGGCAGCACCAGGCAGACTTCGGGCTGGCCTCGGACGCGCAGCTCACGAGCGCCGCCGAGACGCTGCGGAAGGTGCTCCGGATGCTCGACGCGCTGGGTGATCCCCCGTACAACCTCGTGCTCCACACGTCGCCACTCCACCAGCGGGTCGACGAGACGTACCACTGGCACTGGGAGGTCCACCCACGCCTGCGCGAGATCGGCGGGCTGGAGCTGGGCACGGGCCTGCCGGTGAACCCCGTGAGCCCTGAGCAGGCCGTGGCCGAGCTCCGGTCGCGTGCCGGACTCGATCGGACGGAGTGGCCGTCGTGAGGCGCCGCACCGGCCGGGATGCCGGTCACGACACGCACTCCGCGTCACAGCCTGCCGCCGCCGACCGTCACATGGCCGCAAGGCACGAGACGGTCGCGTGTTCCGGGCTGGCCGCGACGGCCCACGGAGCACCGCGTACGTCCGGCAGGACACTCCGGCAGAGGCAAGGGTGGCATCGATCGACCTGCTGCTCCCGCGACTGGGGGTCGCGGTGAGCACAGAGCGGACGTCCGACCAGGCGTTCATCGAGGGGTTGTTTGCGCAGCATCACGGCGAGATCTACGGCTTCCTCGCCCGGATGGTGCGTGACGACGAGCTCGCCGCGGACCTTACCCAGGAGACGTTCGTCAAGGCGTTCCGGGCACTCGACACCCTCGAGTCACACGACCGTGCCCGGGCGTGGCTCTTCCAGATCGCGAGCCGCACGGCGCTCGACGAGCTGCGCCGGCGCAGGCTCATCCGCTTCGTTCCCTGGTCCGGCGAATCACGCGGGACGGCCCCCTCGGCCGAGGAGACCGCGATGCGGTCGCGGCTGTCCGGCGAGATGGCACGGGCGCTGGCGCGCATTCCCGATCGCCAGCGGGGCGCGCTGATCCTCGCCGAGCTGTACGAGCTGTCGGGGACCGAGCTCGCCGAGGCGCTGGGCGTGACGCACGTCGCCGCCCGGGCCCTGCTGACCCGCGCTCGCGAGTCGCTCCGGGTGGCCCTCGCGGAAGAGCGGCGGACATCCGGAGAATCGCGTCCCGTCCCGGCCGACTCCGCGTCCCCGCGGGTGGAAGGGGCGACCGTGAACCCGGCGCGGCGTTCGGAGGAGCGGCGGTGATCGGGGGAGGGCGGACCACGGGCCGCGCCGGAGGACGATGATGCCGCTCTTCCGCGGGAACCGCCTCAGCCACGAGCGATCGCGAGCGTGGCTCGCCGAGCGGCTCGACGGCCCCCTCCAGCCGGCGCGGGAGGACGCGCTGGCCACGCACCTGGCGTCCTGTGCCTCCTGTCGCCAGGTCGACGCGGAGTACCGGGCGAATCGCGCCGCGATCCGGCTGCTGGCCGGGCCCGTGCCCCCGCGCGACCTGCCGGCACGGACCCTCGCCGCGCTCGAGGTCGAGGTTCGCCGCGTCCGGCCGCCCAGGGCCACACCCCTGCCGCGGCTGCGGGGCGCGAGGCGCGGCAACGGCGTGGCCTTCGGATCGCTGCTCACCGTCGCGCTGGTCGCGGTCGTGGGCGCGCTGCTGGTGGGCCCGGCCGTCCAGATCCCGGGACCTAACGTGGGCGCCACCCCGTTCGCCATCGCCCCGGTGGAGCTCGCGTTCGTCGGGATCCAGGGCGACGTGGTCCGGCTCTACCGCACGCGCCTCGACCGCGCGTGCCCGGCAGGCAGCATCTCGTGCGCGGAGTTCGCCCCCCAGGCAGACCAGGTGGTGGGCCTGCCGCTGACCGCGGCGGTGAGCGGCCTCGCGTTCGACCCGACGGGCCGGCACGCGGCCATCGCGGCAAGGCCCGGCGCCGGCGCGACGACGACGTACTACGTGGTCGACCTGGGCAGCGGCGCCTCCGGTGCCACGCCCCCGGGGAGCCCGTTCGGATCCCCCGTGGCCGCGGTCGGCGCGGGCTCGCCCGGTGCTGCGGTCCCGTCGAGCGCGATCGCGGCGCCGCAGCACTCTACTTCTCCGGTGGCGAAGGCACGGGCCACACCGCTCGCCCAGAAGAAGACCGTCGCCTCCACGCCGCATCCATCGCCGACCGAGCGCGCCGCGAAGTCGCCAGGCGCCACGGTCGGAACGACGCGGCGACCCGCCGCCTCCGCGTCGCCCTCGGCATCCTCCGCGGCGGCGTCGGCTGTGTCGAGCGCGCTTCCATCCGGCGCCCCCGGCGGAGCGTCGGCTTCTTCGAGCGCCCTGCCGGGCTCGGTCGGGATCGCGACCCTTCCGCCGGTGTTCGCGCAGCCGATCCTGCAGGACGTGATCCCCACCGGCGCGTCGCCAGCCTGGTCCCCGGACGGCACCACCCTGGCGTTCAGCGCGATGCCCGCCGGCGGCTCGATCGGCCCGGACATCTACACCTGGCACCCGGGCGACCAGTGGGCGGTCCCGATCACCACCGATCACGCCTCATCGTTCGCGTCGTGGGCGGGATCCCGGATCGTGGGCAGCACGTACGCCGTCGAGCCTGACAATCCGGCGGTGCTGACCCCCCGGTCGTTCGTGCTGGACCCACGGACCGGCGACCGGCGCACCATTGCCGGCACCGCGCTCTGGCTCCCGTCGGTGGATCCGACCGCCCGGTACGCCGTGGGCTGGGCAGGGACACTGCGGCTCGTGGGGCTGGTGCCCGTCCCCGACCAGGGCCAGCTCGTCTTCGCCCAGTGGAACGGCCTCGATCCATTCGCCGCGCCGACGTTCGCCGCACCGACGGCGACCCCGACCGCGACGCCATCGCCTACGGCCGCACCCGCCTCCCACAGGGCCAGGGCGGAGCGAACCACCCCGGCCTCGTCGCCCGCCGTCGGGTCGCCGCCGGTGGCAGCGGGGCCGGGATCCTCGGCGGCGGCCGGTGGCCCCGAGGCAGCGACGACGACCCCCGCGCCCATCGACGCGTCGCCGCCGCCCGGTGCCCAGCAGTTCGAGGACTGGGCGATCGGCTGGTCGCCGGACGGATCGGCCGTCGCGGTGTGGGAAGGGCCGTCGGTGGGGGTCCAGACCGGCACCCTCACCCTCCACGCGCTCGACGTTGCGACAGGGCAACTCGACGCGGGCGCCCTGCTCCTCGGCCCCGTCGCCGCCTGCCGCGGCTTCTCGATGGGCCTCGATCGCCTGGTCTGGGCCACGCCGGCCGACCTGCGCGGCTACAGCCAGCTGCGGGTGGCGGTCTGGGGGTCGTTCGGTCGGGGCGAGATGCGCAGCCAGGAACTCGACCAGCAGGAAGTGCTGCCGGCGTTCTGACGCCGGGGGACGCCGGTGGTGGCTCGTGCCGGTGGCTCGTGCCGGGGGTCCGGGCTGCCCGGGCAGCGGCCTGGACCACCCGGCGTGCAGCCTACGGCTCGGGCCGCCTGACCTCCGGCTCGCGCGCCTTCCGCTCGGCCGCCTCGATCATCGGGATGCGGACCCCGCGCGCCCGGGCCACCGCGATGGCCCGCTCGTAGCCGGCGTCCACGTGCCGCATCACGCCGCTGCCCGGATCCGTGGTGAGAACCCGCTCCAGGCGCCGCGCCGCGTCCGCCGTCCCGTCGGCCACCACGACCATGCCCGCGTGGATGCTGTAGCCGATGCCCACCCCTCCGCCGTGGTGGAGGCTCACCCAGGTGGCGCCCGCGGCGGTGTTGAGCAGTGCGTTCAGGAGCGGCCAGTCGGCGATCGCATCGGAGCCGTCCCGCATCCCCTCGGTCTCGCGATTGGGGCTCGCCACGGACCCGGCATCGAGGTGGTCGCGCCCGATGACGATCGGTGCCGTCAGCTCGCCGGAGGCGACCATCTCGTTGAAGCGCAACCCGGCCCGTGCCCGCTCGCCGTAGCCCAGCCAGCAGATCCGGGCCGGCAGCCCCTGGAAGGGCACCTTCCGCTCCGCCAGGGTGAGCCAGCGCCGCAGGCTCGCGTCGCCGGGGAAGAGCTCCATCAGGGCCCGGTCCGTGCGCAGGATGTCCTC
>JAJYDP010000188.1 GCA_021777365.1 Chloroflexota bacterium
CCGCACGTCGTCAGACCCCGGCAGACGGGGATGGCACCCTGCCGGTGGCCACCACGGCCGATGTGCCCAGCACGCGGCCGGACGCGTCGGATGCCCGCACGGCGACCAGGGATGCAACGGTGGCAAGCTGGATGGCCGTCTCGAAGCCCGATCGGGGGGCGGAGGCGGCGACGGCGAGAGAACCGGCGCGCTCGCCGGCCAGCACGTCCCAGCGCGCCACCTCGTCGCTCCGTTCCAGGCTGCCGGCGGCGAGCTTCTGGCTGCCATCGACGATCACATCGGCGAAGAAGAGCGCGGTGCCCTGCGGGGTGATCTGGAACTCGTGCAGGTCCACGCTCCGGCCGTTTCCGGCCTTGATCCTGGCGATCTCCCGGTCGCTGCCGTCTGCGATCACGCACTCGCCCGAGCCGATGCCGCCGTTCGTTGCCCCCACCAGGTCGGCACCGGCTGGCCGAGGTACTGGGTCACCCGAACGTCGGTCGCGTGCTTGCCGGTGTCCGGTCGCATCCAGATCAGCTCGCCGGTGTTGTCGACGATGGTCGGGCCGTCGGTGCCGGCGCCGTTGTTCGGCGTGAGAAAGACGTACCCGGGCGCGACGCCGCGTGCCGGGGTGCCGATCGAGATCACCGGCGGCGCCAGGTCGGGGCGCGAGCGGAAGCTCCGCCGGCCGGACGGTGCGGCCGAACCGGTGACGTCGGTGCCCCCCGTCGGTGCCCCGCTTGCGAGCGCCGCCAGCAGCGGGTCGGCGCTGGGTGATGATCCGGATGCCCTCACCGTGCCCTTCTCATGCGCCACGGCTAGACTCGTGCGGGCGCCGAAGTGGCGGAACTGGCAGACGCGGCGGACTTAAACTCCGCCGGGCGAGAGCCCATGTGAGTTCGAATCTCACCTTCGGCACCACTAATGGCAGCTTCCCGGCAGCATCGGCGTATACTGGCGGACAGAGTGACGCCCCGCCCGTGTGAGAGGCGAGGCGTCGAGCGACCGTCCTGGTTGGGAGGACACCGCCGATGGCATCATCGCACACGCGCCGCAGCGCAGAGAACGGCTACCCGAAGGATCGCCGGAGCCCGGGCGAGGGGGCCGTCTATGAAACGACTGAGGGCCGCTGGCGCGCCTCGCTGCTCGTCTCGGACCCGCGCACCGGGCGACAGGTGCGACGCTACGCCTCGGGGCGGACCCGCGCCGCCGTGGTCCGTCGGCTCGACGACCTCAAGAGGGACGCCGCATCGGGCGCGCTTCCGACCGGCACGACCACGGCCGAGTTTCTGACCGGCTGGCTCGAACAGGGGCGCTCACAGGTGCGCCCGTCATCCTGGCGCCAGCGCGAGCAGTACGTCCGGACCTACATCGTCCCGGCGCTTGGCGCGGTCCGCCTGGCCCGTCTGGTTCCGGCCGATGTCGAGCGGATGACTACGGGGATGGTGCGGGCCGGCAAGTCGCCCACGACTGCGGCCGGCGCCCGCGTCATCCTCCGACGTGCGCTCGCGGATGCCCTCCGGGACGGGCTGGTGGCCCGCAACGTCGCCGCCCTCGCGCGTCCGCCCCGCGTGGCGAGCCGAGAACTGCGCGCGGGACGCGACTACCTCGATACGGCCGACCTCCGCCGCCTGCTCGACGCCGCCCGCGGCCATCCGTTCGGCCCGCTGGTGATGGTGGCCGCGACTACCGGACTCCGGCAGGGCGAGCTGTTGGGGCTGAGCTGGTCGGACGTGCGCCTCGCCGAGCCGCCCACCCTGACGGTGCGCCGCTCGCTGGCCCGGTCATTCGACGGCTGGGAGCTGGCCGAGCCGAAGACGCCCCGGAGCCGCCGGACCGTCAACCTTCCGGCCGTCGCAGTCGACGCCCTTCGGGCCGAGCAGGACCGGCAGGACAAGGCCCGGGAGGCCGCCGGGGACGCATGGCAGGACCGGGACGGGCTGGTGTTCACGGATGCCGCGGGCCGACCGCTCCATGGCTACAACGTGACCCGCGAGTTTCACGCGCTGCTCAAGGGCGCTGGGCTGCCATCCGTGCCGTTCCACGCGCTCCGGCACAGTGCGGCCACGGCACTACTGGCGGCCGGCGTCCCGCTCCGCGTCGTGTCGGACCTGTTGGGCCATTCCACCATCGTGATCACCGCGAACATCTACGCGGCCGTCGTGCCGGAGCTGCGCCGCGAGGCCGCGGACGCGATGGACCGGGTACTTGCCCGGCCGGCCGGAGACGCTCGATGAGCGGGCCGGTCCGCAAGCCGCCCAAAGGCTGGTGGCCGCGCGAGTGGCGCCAGCAGGCGAAGGGCGCCGGAATGGATCGGCCGCCGGTCTGGTGGGTGACCGACGCGATGGGCTTCGGAGTCGCCTACGTCACGGTGGCCTACAACGTGCCCGAGTCCACGCCGTTCGAGCGCGGCCTCGCCGCCCGGCTGGTGCGACCAGAGGATGCCGTTGCCGGAGCTAGGGCGCTGGTCGAGCTACGGAGTCAGCTTCCGGGTCTCGCGACTGAAGAGACCCTCGCGCGTATCTGGCCGGGCCTGACGAGCGAACAGCAGATGGACGAGGCCGAGCTGTACGCGGCCATCATCGAGAGCGATCGAACCGAACGACGACACGAGGAGTTCGTACACGATCTCCGGACCAGTCCTCGGATCACGCCGGAGGCGCTGCTCACCCGTCTTGACACACCACCGGCACGTGGTCCTCACCGGCCGGAGCACCCCAGCCGGAACTGGCTGCGCATCGAGGCGGCGTTGGCGACATTGCGGGAATGGGGAGAGGCCGCGCCAACGCAAGCCGACATCGCGCGGGCGTGCGTGCCCGGTGTGCACGAGGACACCGTCGGGCGCTGGCTCCGGGAGGAGCCGGGTCTGCGAGCGCTGCTGCCAGGCCACCACAGGCGCGATGCCGGGAAGATGCCGGAAAAGTGACGGGTCCATGAGGTAGCCCGTGGTCGGCCCGGTCAGGCACGCTTCGGCTCGTGGACAAGCTGTACGTGCCGCTCCCACCCGACGCTCTGGGTGCACTCCGTCAGCTTGCTGAGCGCAGTCTCCGGAGCCAGCACCAGGAAGCGGCATTCCTGATCCTGGAGGGTCTTCGCCGGCAGCGCCCTGCGGCGCTCTCGGGCCGGGCAGAAGGGTCTACACAGGGTCTGCGCCGAGTCAGGGAACGGCCGGCATGAGCGGCGACTACGACGCCACGATCCGAGCCGCCGCCGAGGCGTTCGCCGACGCGATCATCACTGCGGTGCGTGCCGAGCTGGCGCGACCGGGGTCGTCTCCATCAGGTCCGGCGCCTGACCGCCTGTACAGCATCGACGAGGCCGCTGTCGCACTCGGACTTGGCCGTACCGCCCTGTACGCCGAGCTGATGAGCGGGCGCCTGCGGTCGTTCAAGGTCGGCCGTCGGAGGCTCATACCAGGATCGGCGATCGGCATCTACATCGAGGCGCTGGCCGCGGCCTCGAGACCAGTGCTGCGCCCTGTCGCCCCGGCCGGGCTGCCCGCCACAGGCCGCCGCGCCCGGTCAGACGCCCCCGATGGTCGGACCAGGGAGGCCGAACGTGCCCGCTGAGCTGCGCCTCGACCTGAGTCCGATGGAGGACCAGCTTGGGGCCGGCGTCCAGATCCCCACTGACCTCCCCTGGAGCGGCCGCGCCCACGCCTACCTCGACGTGGTCGCGATCGGCGCCGACCATCCGCCCCTCGCCCGCTGTACCCATCATACGGTCTATCAGCCGGTCTGGGGCTTGGATGGTGGCCGGCGTGACGTGCCGCTCGGCCCCGTCTTCACCGACCGGGGCAGCGCCAGTCAGCTGATCCGGCTGCTGAACGGGGAGGCGGAGGCAAGCCGTGAGGACGGGGACCCTGCGCTGCCGACGCTGGAGATGTGGGCATGCGCCGCCTGCGGGACCCCCCTGCCGCCTCGATCCCGGCCCCATCGGATGACCTGCGGCGAGACCTGCCGCCAGCGCCTTGCTCGCGAGCGCCGGCTGGCAGCGCAGGCGGGGGGTCCGGGGGACGCGCCAGCTCCACCTAGCGGCCTGCCAGCCCGGGACGGCGCCGGGCGGAGCCCGACGGCCGTGTCATTGACCGGCCCTACCGAAAGCGTGACAGCCCGCCCGACGGTTCCGGCCGCCCGGCTTCGAGCTGGTTCACCGGGTCCCGGGCGACCTGGTCGACCGGGACCCGGTGACGAAGCTGGCCACCGCGTCAACGGGGATGACCGCGACGGCCGAGCCGGAGGTGCGTGATGACCGCACAACTCCAGCCCCCTGAAGATACGCCCCCCGCGCCGTTCTCGGGAGCATCCCCGGCCGGCTCGCCTCGGCGCATCGGCGGGCGAGAGCATGCCCGGCAGTACGCCGCGGCGATGCCGCAGACCGGGCCGGCTCGGTTCGTCGACGGCGCGGGCCAGCCGCAGCCCGACGCGGCCGACGACCCCGACTTCGAAGAGGGAGAGGCGACCGTGGTGGCCGGTCCGTCGGGCTCCGGGTCGGCGGCGCCTCCGCCACCCGGCGTCAACGGTCCTCCCTTCGACGGCAACGACGGCGAGCGCGACCGCCCCAAGCCGAATGGCGGCGACCCTGAGCCGAAGTGGGGCGGGCGGGCGACTTCCGCGAGCTTCCCGTCGGCCCCGCCCGCAGCCTTCCCCGAGCCGGAGGACCGCGGCCTGGCCGTGCTCTCCGACCTCGGGGAGACGGAGTACGTGGACGACCTCATCCGCCCCGGCCGCATCGTCGTGGTCGGCGCCGAAGAGGGAGCGGGCAAGTCGTTCAGCATCGACAGTGAGCTCGGCATCCGCGTCGCGGTCGCTGGCGGCTCGTTCGCCGGGACGTGGGAGATCAGCCAGACCGGCCCGGTCTGTTACCTCTCCGAGATGCATTCGGATGACGATTTCTACCGTGAAACGACGGTGCTGGACTCGTTGCATTTGGCGCGCGCGGCGCTAACCGGGAAGTACTACCGCCTCGCGCTCATGACCGCCGCGGGCGGACGTCCCTGCCTCACCGTGCCCGAGTGGCGCACCAGGTTCACGAGCTGGGCGTGTGAGCACCACGCGCTGCTCGCCATCTTCGACACCGCCACTGGCGCAACGCAGGTGGACCCGTGGGGCCGCGAGATTCAGGCCGTGTTCGCAAGCCTCCGCGCGATGATCGAAGCGTATCCAGCGCTCGCCATCGTGCTGCTCGTGCATCTGAAGAAGCCGACCGGGCGCGGCGCGCGGCGCCTGTCGGACGTACTGGGGGAGTGGGGCCGCTGGTGCGACGTGGTGATGCTGTTGGAAGCCGACGGGTTCACCCGGACGAAGATCACTGTTCGTAAGCGCGTGCGACACGAGCGGCGCATCGTCGCCACCAAGTCCGGTGGGTTGCTGGTCGATCCGGTCGACCTCGCCGAAGCCCCAGGGACGAAGGTGCCGCTCGACAAGGTGCTCGCGGCCATCGTGGAGCAGCCGGGAATCGGCTATCTGGCGCTGGGCAAGGCGCTGGGCGTTTCCAAGGACACCGCCGCAAACTACGTGAAGGCGCTCGGCGAGGTCGTGAGCGTCCGCACGGGCCCGAACCGGCAAGTGCTCGTCTATCCGGGTGCCGAAGTGCCGAACGGTGCCGATCGTGCGTCTTCGGTACCTGTTGGGCGGTTAGAGGGTGGCGAGCGAGGACCGGGTGCCGAAGTGCCGAACGACTCTATTGAGTTCGGCACCCGGTCTTCGGCACCCACCGCCTCCGATCCCGTCCAGGTCGCGCTCGACATCTTCGGAGAGGACCTACGTCTATCCGGCCACGACGATGACCCTGACCGCGACGCGGCTGCCGGCCGCGAAGGGAGCCAGTCATGAGCGGCCAGACGATGACCCGACTACCCGCCGATCGGGTGCGGGAGGGGATGCGTCATGCCGCCCGGCAGGGGAAGCGGATCAGTCGGCCGCCGGTGACGGCACGGCCCGCCTTCGTCCGCCGCTGGCCAGCGGTCCGGGCGGAGGTCGTCGCCGGCCGTCTCTCGCGTCGGCAGGCCGCCCGCCGGTTGGGGATCGGCACCGCCACCCTGGCCCGACTCCTGGCCGTGGATGCCGCCGAAGGCATGGCACATATACATGCGTGACGTGACTGCCAACCCGACCGATCGCGCCATCTGCGGGCTCCTGGCCGCGGGACCGCTCCCGACGGCCGCCCTTGCCGCCCGGCTCGGGCTTCCAGAACGGACCGCCCGGCACCGCCTGTACCGGCTGCGGCAAGCCGGTACGGTCGTTACGGTCACCGACGGACTACACCGCCTTGCCGCCACCGCCACCACCGCCACCACCGCCGCTATCGCGGGAGGCTTGCCGGCCCGTGATACCACCGCGACCGCCGCCGCTACGGCGGGAGCCTTGCCGCCCCGTGCAAGCACCGCGATTGCCGCCGGTACCGCGGGAGCCTTGCCGCCCCGTGATCGCACCGCGATTGCCGCCGGTACCGCGGGAGCCTTGCCGCCCCGTGATCGCACCGCCGTCGACCGTGCCCCGCCCGTCATGGCGCCCGACCACCCGGACCACGACGGGTCATCCTTGTGGCGGGTCGGGCGCTGGAGGACGGGCACGGTCCTTGCCGTGGTCGTGGTCGGGGTTGCCGTGGCCGGCGGCGTCGCCATCGCGGTGGGGATGCACCGCCGGTCACCGTCACCGCCACCATCACTGACGCCACCGCCACCGATGGGGTTCCGCTATCCGGGCGATCCGTGGGGAGGGAGGCCGTGGTAGCCCGCAGAGGACCCGAGACAGCCAGCGAGCGGCGGGCCGGCGACCACGGAGTCCACGCCGTACACGATCCCGACCGCACCGGCCACCCATCGCCAGCCCGAACGAGGAGGAGCAGGCACATGACCAGGACCCCACCGCACCGCCCGCCGGCCGGTCGCGCCCGGCTCTACCGGATGCGCGCCGAGCAGGCCCTGCTCGCACCTGCAGCACTGGTTCGGAGGTGGTCTCACCTGGGTCGAGATCGGCCGGCTGCTCGCGCTCGCCCGGCGCAAGCTGCGGTCGGATGGCGTCGCGTTCGTGATGACCAACGGCGACGGGCTCCACGACGCCCTGGGTGCCCTCCAGCGGGCCGGCTTCTCCCGGACCCGCACGATTACCTGGAATCGCACCTACCCGGGCCTCGGAGGGGGCCTGCGGCACCAGACGGAGTTCGTGCTCGTCGGCCTGCTGCCTGGGTCACGCACCCTCACGGGGGTTGATCTCGTCTCGGTGCCGGCAGTCGGCCCGGGCACGGCGGGGCGCTGGCCGACCCAGAAGCCGGACGCGCTCGGACGCGAGCTGGCGCGCATGGCGAACATCGGCCCGGGCGACGTGGTGCTCGACCCGTTCGTGGGCAGTGGCGCGCTCCTCGTCGGTGCGCGCGAACGGGGCGCCACGGTGCTCGGCTGCGACATTGCCCCGCTGGCCATCCGTCAGGCCACGGCCAAGCTCGGAGCCGCGGGGACGACCACGCGGCCGGCACGAACATCGTCGCCATCTGCTCGGAGGAGCCGTCCGCGGCCTGCGCCGAAACGGCAGCCCCGCCGCGGCGCCTGATCCGTGCGGCGGAGCGCGTCCGCCCGGGCCGTCCCGAAACGGGGGGCGGGAGGAGCGGCGGGTGGCCCGGTCACAACGGTCCATCCCATTCGGAGACCTTGACGGCCATCCGCGTTTGAGCGCAGGCTGCCCGCGTACCGCGTGGGCGATGACAGACGGGAACGTCTTGGGCGAGCGGCAGCCACGGCAGCCGCCAGGAGGCGACACGGATGGCAACCAAGGGATGGGGCGCGCGTCTCCTGCGTGTGGGGCGAGGCGCGCTCGGCGCCGCCCGCAGAGCTGCGGAACGGCTGGCCCCGCAAGCGGAACCCTCAGAGGAGGAGTCCGCACGGGCCCGTGAGCGGTTGCAGCAGCCACCCACCCGGCCGGAGAACCGAGGCGTCCTGCACTAGGCGCCGCGGGCGGCCGGTCAAGCCCGGCGCCGTTTCGCGCGCTGTCCTGGCTGCGCACGGGCCTGGGGTGGGATAAACAGACCTCGCGCGCTCAGCGGGACTCCAACCGCGCCCGCGCCGAAACGAGGGGCGTTTGGGGCAGGGTGGGGAGCGGCTGACCAAGCAGCTAGCGAGTCCGCCGCGCTGCCAGAACATGGAACGTTCGGCGATCCGCGCTGGCCCTTCGATGCTGGTGCGGATCGGGAGCGCCAGTGCCCCGGCGCCCCGACCCGCGCTAACTAGTAGATCGTTCCGGACCAATCCTTACGCATCAAACGAGTCCGAGGTCGAACTTGTTCCAGCGGAACACGACGGGCGCGTCGTTGAACTCCGCGATGCCCTGGTGGA
>JAJYDP010000189.1 GCA_021777365.1 Chloroflexota bacterium
GTGGCGGATTCGCTGGCGCACCCCGCGCAGGGCGCGCTCTCGCAGGCGCATCTGGAGGTCGGCGGGCCGTTGGGGACGCACGCCCGTCTCGCTCAGACGCGCAGGCCGCGCGCGCGAATCGCACCTCGCGGACCGCGCCCGCGAGGTGCGGGCGGCGGACCCGCGGGCCGATGGCGGATCGTCACCGATCGGTCTGCGGCGATACGCTGTGCGCCGCCGGCATGCCTGGAGCTGCGCATGGGGACAGCCCCCATCACCGGGCGGGTCGGTCTCGCCAGTGGCCCCGCGCGACGGTCGAGGCGACCGCATAGGGACGCCGCGCAGGTGGGAACCCGTGGGGTCCCATGCCCCCGTCCGGTGGCAAGCATACTGCCGACCGCCCGCGACCCACCGTGGAACGTGTCGCAGTCGGTGTGGGCGCCGCCCGTCAGCTGCTGGCGGATGCGGCGGGGTCGTCCTCCCGGATGGCGGGGCGCACCCGTCCCGGGGCACCGCGCGTCCCCGGCACGATGGCCCGGACGGCGGTTCGCGAGAGGCTCCCGACGTGCAGGCGCAGCAGCGCGACCCCGAGTCCCAGCAGGTGCAGCCTGGACGGCACGGCGACGTACCGCATCTCCCACCGGGGCGCGAACTTGTCCTTGAAGAAGGCCAGTCCCTCCACGTCGTAGAAGGGCCGCACGAGGCGGGCCGTGGCGGCCAGTGCCCGCTCCTCCAGGCGATCGCCCGATGCGTCGAGCCCGCTCAGTGGCGCGAGGCCCAGCGACAGCGTCGCGGCGCCTTCGTCGCGGAACCGCTCGGCGGCTTCGGCGAGGCAGTACTCCACCGCGCCCGGGATGCCGCCGGGGACCCGCCGGATCAGGTCGAGCACGAAGCCGCCGTCCGAGCCGGTCGACCGGAAGGACGCGAACGCCACGGGCGCCCCGGCCCCGTCGAGGGCGACCGCGACGGGATTGGCGCGGAGGTCGTCGCGGGAGAACCGGCTGATGGTGAAGCGCATCTCGGCCGGTCCCGAGCGGGCGCGCCACGCCGCGTCGATGGTCGTGAGCCCCTCGCGGACCTCTGCCGCCGCCTCCTCCAGCCCGTCGCGGTACCACGCGACGCGCAGCCCGCCCCGCCGAGCGCGGGCGATCGTGTGCCGCAGGTTGGCCCGATGCGATCCCGCCAGCCCGAACGCCGGGAGATCGACGATCGCCTCGCGTCCGATGGGCGATGCCTGGAAACCGAGCCCGCCGAGGCGTTCGACGCTGTCCTGCGAGGCCTGGTAGACGACGGGCACCCAGTCGTGGCGGCGGCACTCGTCGACGAACGAGGCGAACGTGGGCCAGCGATCCTCCACGAGCCCGACCGGATCGCCGACGACGACGGCCATCCGTCCGTCGCGCCCGTAGGCGACGAAGCTCTCGCGTCCCGGCGGGCAGAACCAGCGCTTGTCGCCGGTGACCTGGAACGGCAGCAGGGCGCCGCGCCCGTACCGCCGCGCGAGCTCGAGCACGCGCCGCCGGAGCTCCGGCGTGGGGGCGTCGTCGCCGGCCGGGCGGAGCATGGCGAGCAGCGCCAGGAGGAGCGCCGCGCGCGCGGCGATCGCGAGGGACAGGATGAGCGCGGTCCTCGGGCCGGTGGGCGGCTGGGAGAGGTCGCCGAAGGCGAGCCAGCTGGTGATCGCGCCGGCCAGGTCCGGCAGATCCGCGGCGATACCGTCGGAGGCGTCGCGGACGATCAGCAGCAGCATCGACAGCGTGGCCGCCGCGGCGCCGGCCGCGAGGAGCGCCCAGGCGGTCCAACCCCAGGTCCGCGCCGACCGGACGCCGTAGTGGCGGCGGTCCAGCGTCAACAGCGTCAACGCGATCGCGGCCACCACGCCGCCGACGGTGTGGCCGAGGGCGAGCACCTGGACCGGGACGCCGGCCGCGAAGACGAGGACCGCGAGCCACCACGCGAGCCGCTTTCCCCGGTAGAGCCCGACCGCGAGGGCGGCCAGGCCGGCGGCGCTGAGCGCCGCTGCGAGCGGATCGACGCTCGTCACCTCGAAGGGCAGGAGCTGGGCGAGGCCGGACAGGCTCGCGTGCCCGAAGGCGAACGCGTCGGAGAGCGCCACGAACGCCCCCAGCGCGAGGAAGACACGCGGCAGCAGCCGGGCCGCGCGGCCCGCGGCCGGCCGGTCGACGCGAGGCGCACGGGCGCGTCCGGTCACGGCGCGATCACCGGAGCACGCCCGTCCGGACCTGGCGGGCGGCGACCGCCTGCAGCGCCGGGACGAATTCGAGGCGGACCGCCTTCCAGGCGTGCCCGTAGGCGTTCCACAGGAAATCGGCGGGATACCCGGCCCCATCGAGGACCTTCGCGAAGGCCGTGGCCTGCTGTCCGAAGACGCCGTCGTTCCGCGCGGCGGCCATGACCACGAACAGCTGCCGGCGCACGGAGGGCGCCAGGCGCGCCGCGGTGACCATCGGCGAGTTGGCCGCCACGAGCGAAGGCACGTGCCCGAACGGCTGCCAGGCGTTCACGGTCTCGCCGCTGGCGAGCCCGGCCTCGAAGTACCCGGCGAAGACGACCGCCTGGTGGAAGACCGCGGGGTGGCGCAGGAGCAGGTTCGCGGCGCAGAAGCCGCCCTGGGAGAACCCCGCGATCGTGCGCGCGTCCGGCGCGGCGATCGTGCGGTAGTGACTGTCGACGTACTCGACGACCGTGGTCGAGACGTACGTGTCGGCGTGCTCCCGGCCGTCGTATGAGTTGGCGCACTCGCTGTTGGGGAACGGCCCTCCGGCGAGGTCGACGAACGCGACGATGCTGGGCGGGATGGCCCCCTGCGTGATCGCCTGGTCGAGCAGGGCCTGGACGTGGATTCCCAGGTTCCAGTGGGAGAAGTCCCACGGCACGGTGTAGATCACCGGGTAGCGCAGCGTCCCGCCGCCGTACCCGGGCGGCAGGTACAGCCAGACCGGCGTGCTGGTGATCCGTGCGTCGATCCACGGGGCCGGCAGCGTGAACTGCACCAGGCGGCCCTGTCCCGAGGGGGGATCCGATGCCCACGGCCGCGCCGCTGCGACGGCGTTCGCGGGAACCCCCGACGGCGTGGCCGCCGGTCCCCCGGAGGACGCGGGTGCGGGTGGGCCGGACGGGCCCGGCGATGCCGGCGGCACGGTCCCGCCGGTGCCCACCAGCGGCGGGTTCTGCGCGAACCCGCCGCCCGTCATGGCGACGTCGGGCGTGTAGTTGATCATGTCGGCGAAAGTCGGGAGCGAGCCCGCCACCACCGCGACGAGGGCGATCGGGACGATGGTCGCGAGCACGCGCCGGCGGGTCACCCGGACCAGGCCTCCCCGCCTGCCCTCGATCGCATCGTGGACGAGCCGCACCGCGGCGAGCAGCCAGCGACGGACCTCGAGCGCGAGCGCCGCGAACGCCCAGCCCGTCACGAGGCCGGCCGCGACGAGCGTCACGGCCGTCGCGGTCCAGCCGCCGGGGCGGAACCCGAGCGGGCCGTGCACCGCCAGGGCGGCCGACGTCTCGGCGGCGAAGGTGGAGCCGAACAGGGCCGCCAGGGCGACGAACGACATCGCGATGGGCACCGTCCGCCGTCCCGACACCAGCGCCGCGGTACCGGAAGCCAGCGCCGCGACGGTGAGCGCCACGATGAGGGTCGCCCGGTCGGGGTCGAAGCCCATGACCTGCAGGTCGGCGTTGGCGCCTGCGCTCACGCCGCCCGCCTGGGCCGCCCAGATGACGAGGATGGCGGCGACGACGCCGGCCACCGTCTTCGGGCCGTGGGCACGGAGTGCGCGCATCAGCCCCGGGAACATCTTGCCCCCGGGTGCGCCGATGATCCCGTCGGCCTCGGGGGTGCTGCCATGAACTCGGGTGCGTCTCCGTGCGGCATTGGTGCAGGCACGCCGCATTCAAGCCCGACTCAACGCGGCGCGCAACCAACAAGCCGTTACGTTTCATTCACGTGGCGAAGCCCGGGCGATGCGGCGGATCGTGCTGCCGCCGGCCCCGGGCGGGCAGCGGATGCGGCCGTGGCCCGCCCGCCCACGGTGTCGCTTTCTTCATCGCGCCAGCGTCGGCGTCTGAACGCATGCGGCACACGATGTGATCGAGCCCGGGAGGGGCTCTGTCGAAGGAGCGATGCACGTGCCGAACCTGGAGCAGGCGTTCGGTGAACTCGAAGCGTCCAGTCGGGCCGCGATGCTGCGGCGCCGCGTCGCGAGGCCGGGCAGCGAGGCGTGGCGGCAGGCGGACGAGATGGTGCAGGAGATCGCGTCGCTGATGGGCGAGCTCGCGGCACTGATCGAGCGCAAGCGGTCCCGCCGGCTCCAGCCGGTACACGTGCGGCCGCGATGACCCGCACCCCGTGGATCCAGATCGGGCTCGGGGAAAGGCAGGCGCCGACGGCGGGCTGACGCGGTTCCAAAGGCCGGGGCCGGGGGGCCGGTCCGAGGAGGCTGCGATGTTTGGTTCGATCGGTGAGTCCCGGGGGAGCCGGATCGGCTGGGCGGGACTGGCTCTGGTCTCCAGCCTGGTGATCGCAGGCTGCTCGGCGACGACCGGCCAGGCGACGGCGAGTCCGCCATCGTCCACGCCGGCGGCAGCTGCGCCTGCGAGCCCGCCTGCCGCCGCGGCGAGCACGGCCGCGGGTGCCGCCTCGTCGGCGAGCGCCTCCGCGGTCATCGGCATGACGTCGGCCAACGGGCTCGGGCCGTTCCTGACGGGTGCCGGTGGGCGGACGCTGTACGAGTTCACCGCCGACGGCCCGAACACGTCGACGTGCTCCGGATCATGCGCCGGGATCTGGCCCCCGTTCACGGTCACGGTGGGCACCGTCCCCACCGCCGGATCGGGCGTGACCGGGAAGCTCGGGACGCTGACCCGCGCGGGCGGGAGCACGCAGGTCACGTACGACGGCCACCCGCTCTACTACTACAGCGGCGACACCGCTGCCGGCCAGACGCACGGACAGGGGATCCTGGGCAAGTGGTTCGTCGCCCTCGCATCGGGCGCGGCGGGCGCGGGCTCGTCGTCGGCTCCGGCGTCGTCGGCCCCGTCGAACTCGTATTCGAACGGCTACTGAACCCCGCGAAACGGCCGCCCTCGCGTCAGTCGAGCACCACACGCTCGTGCCAGTGCGGCACGAGCGTGTCGAAGCCCATGGCGCGCACCTTCGGTTCGAGCGCCTGCTGGGCCTCGGGGTCGCCGTGGACGATGAAGACGCGCCGCGGGAAGCCCGGGTCGCCAGGCCCGCGTGGCTGCGTTCCGTCGCCCCGCGGCGCCGCGAACGGGGACAGCCAGGCGAGGAGGCCGGCCTCGTCGGCGTGGGCCGAGAACCCGCTGATCGAGCGCACCTGGCAGCGCACCGTGTGGTCCACGCCGTCGATGCGCACCGTGCGGGCCCCGGCCTGGAGATGCGCTCCGAGCGTGCCGACGCCCTGGTACCCGACGAAGAGCAGGACCGCACGCGGGTTGCCGACGAGATCGCGCAGGTGGCCCAGCACCCGGCCGCCGGTCAGCATGCCGTTCGACGCGACGATCATGTACGGTCGGCGTGCCCGGCCGATCGCCTCCGAGTCCCTGACGTCGTTCGTGACGACCTGGCCCGGGAAGTCGAGCGGGGCGACGTGCCGCGCCAGGAGTGAGCGGGTCTCCTCGTCGTAGTAGTCGCTGAACCGGCGGTAGATGTCGCTGGCGTGCGACGCCATCGGGGAATCGAGGTACAGCGGGAGCTGCGGGATCTCGCCCGCCTCGAGCAGGCGGTTGAGCTCCCAGACGATCTCCTGCGTCCGGCCGATCGCGAACGAGGGGACCAGCAGCACGCCGTCGTGGTCGGCGACGAGCCGCACGGCCTCGGCGAGCAGCCGCACCGCCTCCGCCTGCGGCTCGTGTTCGCGGCCGCCGTACGTCGACTCCACGAAGACGTAGTCGGCGTCGGCGATGGGCGTCGGATCGCGCAGGATCGGCGTGCCCGACTGGCCGAGGTCGCCCGAGAAGACCAGCGTGCGCGCCTCGTGGCCGCCCGCCTCGGCCTCGACCGAGAGCCGGATGATCGCGGACCCCAGGATGTGGCCGGCGTCGAGGAACGTGGCCGAGATGCCCGGGGCGACCGCGACGGGCTGGCCGTAGTCCACGCCGCGGAACTGGGCGAGTGAGGCACGCGCCTGCCGCTGGTCGTAGAGGGGCGCCTCCAAGTCCGTCTCGACGTGCGGGGGCGCGGTGAGGATCGCGTGCTCCGGGTTGGGGTGTCCCTTCGGCGTCGTCACGGGCGGCAGCGGACCGCGGTAACCGGGCGTGTCCGCTGCGGCCGTCCGCTCGCCGGGCCGTCCGCTCGCCGGCGCGTTGCCCGTCGCATCGCCCGGTCCGCCGCGCGACGCCCCATCGGCCGCGTTCTCCGCGTCCTCCTCCTCGGCGAGCTCGATCTGCTCCTCGATCTCCTCCTCGCGGCGGGTCTCCTCGCGGGCGGCACGATCGGGATGGTGGCGGGCCCATCGCTCCTCCCGCCGGGCGAACTCCTCCTGCAGCTTGCCCGAGTCCAGCAGGACGAGTCCGGCCAGCTCCACGGTCCCGCGCGTCGCGAAGATCGGGCCGTGGAATCCCTCGGCCACGACGTGGGGGATCAGCCCGCAGTGGTCGAGGTGCGCGTGCGTGAGCACGATCGCGTCGAGCGACGCGGGATCGTACGCCAGCGGGATCCGGTTGCGGATCGCCTCGTTCGGGCTGCCCTGGAACATCCCGCAGTCGATCAGGATCCTGGCCCGGCCGGTCGTCAGCAGGAACTGCGAGCCCGTGACGGTGTTGGCGGCGCCCAGGAAGTGCACATCCATGCGTGGATCGTGCCACCACGCGACGTGCCGCAACAGGTCCATCGCGCACCGCGGTTGCCCTGCGTGTCGCGTATGCCTCGACGTGCCCATCTCCAACGGGTCGCCGCAGGTCCGTGACGCACGGAGGCGAGCCGATCGCGCGTGGCGCCGCGCCCGCACGGACCCGGTCCGAAGCCGTATCGCGATGCTAGACTCGGGCGCCGAGCGAGGTGGGAGGAGGGCCCGGCGCCATCACCGTGGAGGAGCTTGCGCAGCCAGTCGAGCGCCCGGCGGATCCGTCGCGCGAGCGCGATCTCCGGCTCGCGCAGCGCGCCCGGGACGGGGATCTCGACGCGTTCAACGAGCTGGTCACGCTCCACCAGGACCACCTGCTCGCGTTGGCGGCACGCCTGACCGGCGACATCGACGCGGCACACGACGCGGTGCAGGAGGCCTTCATCCGCGCGTTCCGCAACCTGCACACGTTCCGCGGCGACTCGTTCCGGGCCTGGCTCGTGCGGATCGCGGTGAACACCTCCACGGACGTCCTGCGGGCCCGGAAGCGCCGGCCGAGCGAGCCGTACCCGGAGCGCGAGGACGAGCCGTGGGAACCGGGCGACGCGGCTGCGCCGGATCCGGAGCGCGAGGCGATCCGGCGCGCACAGTCGCGCGTCCTGTCGGCTGCGCTCGCCGGGCTCACCGACGGCCAGCGCGCGGCGATCCTCCTGTACGACGTCGAGGGCTTCGACTACCCGGAGATCGCGCGGCTGACGGGCGTGTCCCTGGGGACCGTCAAGTCGAGGATCCATCGCGGCCGCCTCGCGCTGCGCGGGCTGCTGCACGACTCCATGGAACTCTTCCGGGACTGAGGGCGTCAGGAGGGCCGTGAGCATCGACGGGAACCGGCAGGGGGGTCGCGCGAACGGCTCGGGCTCCGGTGTGCATGCCACGCACGACGAGCTGCTGATCGCGCGTTTCGTCGCCGGCGACGTGACCGGGACGGAGGCGGAGCTGGCGAGAGCCCGCATCGCGGACTGTGCGGACTGCGAGCGGCTCGCGGCCGATCTGGCCGCCATCGCCCGGGCGACCGCCGACCTGCCCCCGGTGCCCCGGCGCCGCGATTTCCGGATCACGCCCGAGCAGGCGGCGGAGCTGCGGCCGGCGAGCCCGCTCGCCAGGCTGCTGCGGTTCCTGGGCGGCGACCGGAACGCCCCGCTGGTCCCGCTGCAGCGCCTGGCCGGGGCGACCGCGGCGATCGGCATCGTGATGGCGCTCGTGACGTCGCCCGTGGGGCTGTCGGCGCTCGCGCCGGGACACGCGACGTTCACGACCGGGCAGGCGGCTGCACCCGCGCTCGACGTGGCCGGCGCACCATCGCCGGGCGTCCTCGCCGCGGGCGCCCCGGCAGGGGCCGGCGCGGCGGCGTCCGCCGCGAGCGCGTTCCGGCCGGCTCCATCGCCGGCGGGCCCGGCGCTCCCCGCGCCGACGGCAGCGCCCGCCGGCGTCGTGTCGTCCCC
>JAJYDP010000190.1 GCA_021777365.1 Chloroflexota bacterium
CCGCAGGGTGCCGTTCGCGGGACGCCGCGGCGCCGGGACGAGCCGGTCCGCCGCCTGGACCTCGGCGACCTCGTGACGCATCGGCGGCTACTTGGCGTACTCGACGGCGCGGGTCTCGCGGATCACGGTGACCTTGATCTGCCCCGGGTAGGTCAGCGACTCCTCGATCTTCTTCACGATGTCGCGCGCCAGCCGCATCGAGGCCAGGTCGTCGATCTCCTCGGGGCGCACCAGGATCCGCACCTCGCGTCCGGCCTGCACGGCGAACGAGCGTTCGACGCCCGGGAAGCCGTCGGCGATGGCCTGCAGGTCCTCGAGGCGCTTGACGTAGGCCTCCATCGACTCGCCACGGGCGCCGGGCCGGCTTGCGCTGATGGCGTCGGCGATCTGGACGATGGGCGCCTCGACGCAGGCGTACTCCACCTCCTGGTGGTGCGCCGCGATGGCGTTCGTGACCCTCGGCGGGAGGCCGTTGCGCTGGGCGATCTGCCCGCCGATCGAGGCGTGCGGACCTTCCACCTCGTGATCGACCGCCTTGCCGATGTCGTGGAGCAGCCCGCCCATCTTCGCGACCTGGATGTCGGCGCCGGTCTCGGCGGCGATGATGGCCGCCAGGCGGCTGGTCTCGACCGCGTGCTTGAGCACGTTCTGGCCGTAGCTGGTGCGGTACTTGAGGCGGCCGAGCAGCTTGATGATCTCGGGCGGAAGTCCCGGCACGCCCGCGTCGTAGGCGGCCTGCTCGCCGGCCTGGCGCATGATGACGTCGACCTCGGCACGTGCCTTGGCGACCACTTCCTCGATCCGACCAGGGTGGATGCGGCCGTCCTGGATGAGCTTGGTGAGGGCCAGGCGAGCGACCTCGCGACGGACCGGGTCGAAGCCGCTGATCAGCACCGATTCCGGGGTGTCGTCGATGATCAGGTCGATCCCGGTGGCCTGCTCGAGGGCCCGGATGTTGCGCCCTTCGCGCCCGATGATGCGACCTTTCATCTCGTCCGACGGCAGGGGCACCACGGAGACCGTCATCTCGGCAGTGTGGTCGGCCATGATCCGCTGGATCGCGGTGACCACGATCTCGCGGGCGCGGTCCTCGGCCTCCTCGCGGGCCTGTCGTTCGATGGCCCGGGCGACGCGCACGGCGTCGTGCTCGGCCTCCTCGCGGACCTGCTCCAGCAGGACCGCCTTCGCCTCGTCGGCGGTCATCGTGCTCACGCGCTCGAGGGCGGCGACTTGCTCCTGCCGCGCCCGGCCGAGCGCATCGCGCTGCTCCTGAAGTTCGCGCTCGCGTTCGAGGAGCTTGCGATCCCGCTGCTCGAGCATGTCCGTACGCTGGTCGAGCTGTTCGTCCCGGCCCAGGAGCCGGCGCTCGAGCACGGTCCACTCCGCGCGCTTGGCCCGCTCCTCTTCTCCTGTCTCGCGCTGGAGACGGACCTGCTCGTCCTTGGCCTGGAGGATCAGCTCCTTCTGCTGGGTGCGCGCCTCCGCCACGATCCGCCCGGCCTTTTCCTGGGCGGCCCGCACGGCCTGCGCGGCCCACATCCCGCGCGCCACGAATCCGAGCGCGGCCCCGCCGACGATGACGACGATCGCCACCACCGCCAGGAGGACGGCGTTATCTGGCATGTGAGCCTCCCGTCCAGCCCGCCGGCTGGAAGGTGGAATGGGTAGGTAGTGGTGCCGTGCGCTCCCACCTGGACGCACGGGTCGCTCGGGCCAGAATTCGCGGCGCCACGATCGCTGGCCGAGCGCCCCGGCCGTTGAGTCACGCGCGCCGCACTATCGATCCGCCGCGAAGCCTATACGCGCTCTCGATCTGGCGTCAAACGTCCTCGAAGTCCTCGCCGGGGGTAACGCCGGTGAGCCAGGCCTCGGTCACCGCCCGGCACGTCCCGGGATCGAACCCGTGGCGCGCGAGCAGGGCGTAGGCCTTCGCGCGGCGTCGCCGGGGGTCCGGCTCGCGGAGGAGGACCGCTGCGCGATGGCCGAGGATGCGCCGGGCGGCGAGTTCATCCGGGTCCGGGGTTGCTTCGGCGCTGTCGCCGCCCGAGGCCGGCGCCGTGCCCGTGGCCCGCTGGCTGCCCGGGAGGCGCTGTCCGTCGCCGGATGCGCGTCGCTCCTCCAGCACTGCGTCGACCACGTCCCGGTCCAGGCCCTTGAGGGTCAGCTCGCGGCGCAGCGCCGCCTCGCCGCGGGGATGCGCGCGGTCGCGGCTCTCCACCCAGGCACGCGCGAACGCTCCGTCGTCCAGGTAGCCGAGCTCGGCGAGGCGCCCCAGCACCTCCTCGACCAGTGGTGGGGGGTATCCGGCATGGGTCAGCCGGCGTCGCGTCTCGGCGACGCTGCGCGGGCGGGCCTCAAGGAACCGGGCCGCGGCGTCCATTACCGCCCCAACATCGGTCAGTGCGGCCCGTCGCTCGCGTACCTCGGCCCGCGACGCGGGCGTGCTCCGGCGGCTCATCGGTGCGATAGGAGCGGCCCGGACAACCGCTGCGGGCGCGCGGTCCAGGCCCTGGGGACGCGGCGCACGAGGTGCCCCATCACGCCGGCCGTCACTCGGCCGCCTCGGCCGCGGCCCGACCCCGGCGAACGCGGCTCGCGCTCGACGACCGTCACTCTGCTTCGGCGATCCCCTCGACCGGCAGCTCGATGCTGGCGACCTTGGCGCGGATCTCGGTCTCCAGCTGCTGCGCGACGTCCGCGTTCTGCCGCAGGAACTCCTTCGCGGCCTCGCGCCCCTGTCCGAGCCGGGTCTCGCCGTAGGTGAACCAGGCACCCGTCTTGTCCACGGTCTCCGTGGCCACACCCACGTCGAGCAGGCCCCCCTCCCGGGAGATCCCGGTCCCGTACATCACGTCGAACTCGGCGACGCGGAACGGCGGGGCGACCTTGTTCTTCACGACCTTCACGCGGACCCGGCTGCCCACCGGCTCTGTGCCCTGCTTGATGGTCTCGATGCGGCGCATGTCGAGCCGCACGCTCGCATAGAACTTCAGCGCGCGTCCGCCGGGGGTGGTCTCGGGGTTGCCGAACATGACCCCGATCTTCTCGCGGAGCTGGTTGGTGAAGACCAGCGCGGTGTTGGAGCGGCTCACCGCGCCCGTCAGCTTCCGGAGTGCCTGGCTCATCAGCCGCGCCTGGATGCCGACGAACGAGTCCCCCATCTCGCCCTCGATCTCCGCCCGGGGGACGAGCGCCGCGACCGAGTCGATCACCACGCAGTCGACGCCGCCGGACCGGATCAGCGTCTCGGTGATCTCGAGCGCCTGCTCGCCCGTGTCTGGCTGGCTGACGAGCAGCTCGTCCACGTTGACGCCACACGCCTTGGCGTACTTCGGGTCCAGCGCGTGTTCGACGTCGATGAAGGCCACCACGCCGCCCCGACGCTGCGCCTCGGCCAGGACGTGCTGGCACAGCGTGGTCTTGCCGGAGGATTCCGGTCCGAACACTTCGGTGATCCGGCCACGGGGGATGCCGCCGACGCCCAGCGCCAGGTCCAGCGCGATCGAGCCGGTGGGGATCGAGTCGACCTGCTGCCGCTCGCGGGAGCCGAGCCGCATGATCGAGCCGCGCCCGAACTGCTTCTCGATCGCGAGGATCGCGGCGTCCACGGCGCGCGTGCGCTCGCCGATCGCCTTGTCTCCCGTCGCGTCTCCGTTGCGCGTCGCGCCGGCCGCCTGACCGGACCCCGTGATGGCCATGCTGTGCTCTCTCCCGTCCGGGGCCGAGGACCGCGTCAGGCCTCTTCCGTCTCCTCCTCGGTCCGCGGCTTGCGTCGCGGCTTGATCACCTCGACGTTCTGCGGCGGGGCGTCGAGGAGCGGCTGGATACGGGCCTTCGACGTCGTTTCCTTCGGCTTCTTCTTGACTTCGCGGTGAGGGCGATTCTTGGTTCCCATGCCTCCACCTCCGCGGTGCACCGCCAGCGTAGACGGTGCATGTCGACTGTGACTTCACCCCACCTTCGTGCCAGCTTGGCTGTCACTTCTCCGGGGGGCATCGAGATCATCGGGGACGCGGCGTGCGAGCTCCTCGTGCCTGAACTGGTGGAGCGTTCCGGCCTCGATGGCCTGCCGGAGCCGTGCCATGAAGTCTAGGGTGAAGGTCAGGTTGTGACAAGTTGCGAGCCGGTACGCCAGCAGCTCCTCGGCGCGGAAGAGGTGCGCCAGGTACGCCCGCGAGAAGCTCCTGCAGAGCCGGCAGGGGCAGCCTTCCAGCACCGGCCGGGGGTCGTCGAGGAACCGGGCGTTGCGGATGTTGAGCCGGCCGCCGGGGACCCACAGCGTGCCGTTCCGGGCCACGCGCGCGGGCAGCACCGAGTCGAAGAGATCGATGCCGCGGTCCACCGCATCGAGCATGTCGAGGGGAGAGCCGAGCCCCATCAGGTAGCGTGGTCGTGGATCGTCGGCGAGCAGGGGGATCGCGACGTCGAGCGCCGCGCGACGCTGCGTCGGCGTCTCGTCGCCGGCCAGCCCCCCGATGCAGATCCCGTCGAACGGGAGCGTCGCGATGGCCCGGGTGGAATCGGCGCGAAGGTCGGGCTCCAGCCCGCCCTGCACGATCCCGAACAGCGCCTGGTCCTCCCGCCGGTGCGCCGCCAGCGATCGTTCCGCCCAGGCGTGCGTTCGGCGCATCGCGTCGGCCACCTCCGAGCGGGTCGAGGCATGGGGTGGCACCGGGTGGTCGAGCGCGACGGCCACGTCCGACCCGAGCGCCTCCTGCACGGCGATCGAGTGCTCCGGCGTGAAGCGGTGCGTGGATCCGTCGAGGTGCGAACGGAAGGTCACCCCGTCCTCGTCGATCTCCCGCAGATCGGCGAGGCTCACCACCTGGAATCCGCCGCTGTCGGTGAGGATCGGTCCGTCCCAGGCCATGAACGCGTGCAGGCCGCCGAGCCTGGCGATCCGCTCGTGCCCGGGGCGCAGGTAGAGGTGGTACGTGTTGGCGAGGATCATCCGCGCGCCCACCTCGCGCAGGTCGTCCGGATCGAGCGCCTTGACCGTCGCGTTGGTTCCCACCGGCATGAAGGTGGGGGTCTCCACCACGCCGTGCGGCAGGGTCAGGCGCCCGCGCCGGGCACGCGTCGGCACCTGGGGGTGGTCGCTCGCGTCGGCGCGGCCCACCCCGAGTGCGCCCGAGGCCGCGCGCCCGGGCGCGTCGAGCGTGTCGATCGTGTCGGGCGCGCCGACGGACGGCAGCACCTCGAAGCGGAGCGGTCGCCCGAGGGGCGCCCACACGCTCAGGGGGGCCACGCCACCGCCGGCTTCCGCCGTCCGTGCATTCCCCGCTCTCGTACGGCTCACCCCGTGATCTCAGCGCGCTCCAGCACGATGGCCGACAGCACCGCGGAGGCGACGAGGTACGCGAGCACGAGCACGAGGGCGGCCCTCTGGTCGATGGTGTAACGGCTCATCTGCCCGCCCGTCGCGAGCGAGGCGGTTGGGTCGCGCAGCAGCGAGCTCACCACGCTGAACGGCAGGTACCGGACGTATTCGGGCCAGAAGCTGACCGCGAAGGACTCGACGAAGTAGATGCCGATGCCGACCCCGAGCCCGGCCAGCTGGCTGCGCGCCAGGGTGGCGATGGCAAACCCGATGGCGGCCTGCTCCGCGAGCGCCAGCCAGCTGCGGGCGAGCAGCGACGGCAGGGTGCCGAGGGTGGAGGCATCCCCCAGGCCGGCGAGCCCGAAGCCGGCCAGACCGGCGGCGATCGCCACGGCCGCGACGCCCACGGCGAAGGCTATCAGCGAGGCGGGGACGAGCAGCACCAGCACGGCCGCGAGCTTGGCGAGGATGTAGCCGCTGCGGCTCTCGCCGCGTGAGACCGCGACCTTGACCATCCCCCAGCCCCAGTCGGCACCCGCGGCGGCCGCACCGTAGGCGATCGCGAAGAGTCCGCCGATGCTGGCGACGAAGCTGACCACGCCGGCGTACGCACCGGGAAACTCGAGCATGGAGCGGATCGCCGCCTCTGCCTGCGGGCCGCCGCCCTGCTCGGCCGGCAGCTGGGTCATGGTCCTGTAGCTCGCCCCCACGGCCAGGAACAGCAGCAGGAGGATCCCCAGGAAGATGCCGAGGGTGATGAATGTGGCCGGGCGCTTCGCGAGCTTGCGGAGCTCGCCCTGCAGCAGGCGCATCACGCGGCTCCCGTCAGCGAAAGGAAGAGCGACTCGAGATCGCTGCCCGATTCCAGGCCCGTCGCGTAGATGTCCGATTCGGCCAGCACCCTGTTCACCTCGCCGGCGCGCGACGGCTCGACCCGCACCGTGATCCAGCCGTCGCCGTCACCCTGGCCCGCAGCCTCCCATACGGCGTCCGAGCCGGCGAACCGTTCGAGCAGCGCCCGACCGGCGACGGAGTCCGCGGAGGTCACGCGGACGCGCACGTGGCCCGTCTCCCGCAGCATCTCGTCGAGCGGCCCCTGGCGGACCAGCCGGCCGTGATCGACGATCCCGACCACGTCGGCCAGCTGCTGCACCTCGGGCAGGATGTGGCTCGACACGAACACTGTCCTGCCCTGGCCGGCCAGGTAGCGCAGGGTCTCGCGCATGGCCACGATGCCCGCCGGGTCCAGCCCGTTGGAGGGCTCGTCCAGCACCAGCAGGCGTGGATCCGAGAGCATGGCGGCCGCGATCCCCAGGCGCTGCCGCATGCCCATCGAGTACGTACCGACCCTGTCGCGTGCCCGATCGCGCAGTCCGACCATCTCGAGGACCTCGTCGACGCGCCCGCGTCGCGGAGCGGCCCCGGTGGAGCCGATCACCCGGAGGTTGTCGCGTCCCGAGAGGTACGGGTAGAAGGCCGGGGACTCGACCAATGATCCGACCTGCCCGAGCCGGCGGCGGTCGCGCCAGGTGAAGGGCTCCCCGAACAGCTCCATCCGTCCTCCGTCGGGACGGATCAGCCCCAACAGGCACCGGATAGTGGTCGTCTTGCCCGCGCCGTTCGGGCCGAGGAACCCGTAGACCACGCCCTGCGGGACCGACAGATCGACCCCGACCAGCGCTCGGGTCGCACCGTACGACTTGGCGAGCCCGTGCGTGGCGAGCGCGAACTCCACCTCACCGACCGACGTCCCACCGGACGCGTCGCTCATCGCATCGTTCCCCTCTCGCTCGTGGCCGCCATCGTCCTCCCCGTCACGTGCCGGCGTCCGGTCGCGCGCCCTCGTTCGTCACACCATCCCAGAGCCCGACATCGGTCCGCTCGGGGCGGCGCGGCCGCGGGATCTCGAAGCCGAGCCGCCGGAGGTGGTCCCGGGCGCGCTCCGTGGCAACGCGGCCCTGCGGGGTCCGGTCCAGGAACCCGAGCTGCAGAAGGTATGGCTCGTATACGTCCTCGACGGTCTCGACCTCCTCGCCGATGACGGCGGCGAGGGCGGCCCCTCCGACGGGCCCGGAGGCGAACTTCTGCACGATGGCGAGGAGCAGCCGGCGATCCGTGGCGTCGAGCCCCTCGTCGTCGATCTCCATCTCGTGCATGGCAGCCTCGGCCTGCGGCGCCGTGATCCGCTCGTCGCCGCGCACCTCCGCGTGGTCGCGGACGCGCTTGAGCAGGCGGTTCACGATGCGCGGCGTCCCCCTCCCACGCCGTGCCAGGACTTCGACCGCGTCCTCCTCGATGGCCACGCCGAGGATGGCGGCCGACCGGCGCACGATGGCGGAGAGGTCGGCCGTGTCGTAGTACTCGAGCCGGTAGATCGCGCCGAATCGATCCCGCAGCGGACCACCGACCCGGCCGGCCCGGGTGGTCGCGCCGACCACCGTGAACGGCTTCAGGGAGAGGCGGAGACTGCGTGCGCTCGGGCCGCGCCCGATCATCACGTCGATGACGAAATCCTCCATCGCCGGATAGAGGATCTCCTCGACGGTGTGGTTCAGCCGGTGGATCTCGTCGACGAACAGGACGTCGCGCTCCTCGAGGTTGGTGAGGATCGCGGCGAGGTCGCCGGCGCGTTCGATCGCCGGGCCGCTGGTGGTGTGGATACTGACGCCGAGCTCGCGGGCCACGATGTTCGCGAGCGTGGTCTTGCCCAAGCCGGGCGGCCCGTACAGCAGGATGTGATCGGCCGCCTCCCCGCGCCGCCGGGCCGCCTCGAGCAGCGTGCCCAGGTTCCGCTTGACCTGCAGCTGCCCGACGTACTCGTCGAGGTGACGGGGCCGCAGGCTCGTCTCGACGACGGCCTCCTCGACGGCGAGCGCGGCGGGTCCCACGACCCGGGGAGCGGAATCCATCGCGGCCGAGTCTAGCAGGTGGCGCGGTCGCGGGTCGGTCATCTAGAACGGATGTTCGCACTCCG
>JAJYDP010000191.1 GCA_021777365.1 Chloroflexota bacterium
GGCCAACGCCCACGACTGGTGGGTGAGCGAGATCGTTGCCTCGGAGGGCCGGCCCGACGGGACCGGCTGGCTCTACTTCGAGGGCCCCTTCTTCGAGCGCCCGCGGGGGACCGCGTTCGACGGCGAGGCGGTGCTCGCGAGCAGCCGTTCGACAGACGGCCTGACGGCCACGCTGCGCTTCGGGGACCTCCGCCTCACCGCGTTTCAGTCCGGTGCGGCGTCCCGCGACCCGACAAAGGGCACGATGCCGCCGCTGCCATCGGTCGGCCCCGGCGGAGGTCAGGGGACGGTGCCCGACTTCATCGCGGTGGCGGGCCCCTCGGACGGGGTGGGGTACGCCCCCCAGGCGCTGGTGCTCGGCACCGGGCCGACGAACGGGTATGTCGGGGGGCCGCCCGACGTCCCGGTCTACGCCGCCGATCTGCGGACGCTCGTCGGCTACATGGTGAGCGGCCGCGGGTTCGTGCCGCTCGCCGATGTCGCCTCGCTCCTGCCGGTCTCGGGCAACCCGCAGTCCAGCCCGGGTGCCGCATCGCTGATGCCCGGCGACCTCGTGCTCGCGACCGCCGCGCCCGGCAGCACGGGCGACGCCGGCACCCTGCTCACGGGCGTGCTCGGGGGTGAGGTGCGCGGGGATCACGCGTGCCTGTGGCTCACCTCATCGGACGCGCCGACGACCCGCGTGGCCCTGGTCTGGCCCTCCGGCTACCACGCCTACGACGATCCGCCCCTCCAGCTCAATGGGCCCGACTACCGCGTGATCGCGCTCGCCGGCTCGACGGTGTCGCTGAGCGGCCGACCGCCTGCGCCGGGCACCACCCCCGCGCCGGACCTGGACCCCTGCGGCGTTGGCTCGATCTTCGTCGTGGCGGGCGTCGTTTCCAATGGCGGCGCCGTGACACCGGCGACGGTGGCCATGCCATCGGCCGCGCCCTGACGCGCGCCACAGCGGTCCTGCGCGGTCGGTGCGACTCTGATCCGACGCTCGCCGTCCAGAGGCACCTGCGCACCGCGCTCGTGGCGAGCAGGCGGGGCCATGGTCATCGACTCGGAATCGGCGAGGCGCTCAGCGCCAGCAGGACCTCGCGTTGGTGAGGCCGCCGGGCACCAAAGGACTCGGGTTGACCCGTTCGGCACGATGAGCCGGTCTAACAGGTGCCATGACAACCGGAGCCCGCGTGGCCATCGTCGGTCGGGCAGCTGTGGGAGGTGCGACGACGGGCACGGACGCAGCGACGCTCGAGGCGATCATCGTGCGCGAATACGCGCGCCTCGTCCGGCTGGCGGGCGCCATCTGCCGCGAGCCCGCCGACGCCCAGGACGCCACGGCGGCCGCGATCGAGCGGGCCCTGCGTCATAGGGCGGCGCTGCGCGACCCGACGAGCACAGTCGCGTGGCTCAACCAGATCGTCGTGCGCGAGGCGATCCGCCTCGACGGACGGCGCCGCACGTGGTGGGGGCGGCTGCTCGGCGGTCCGCGCGAGATCGAGCTGCCTTCCGACGCCCACGATCCCGGAACGAACGCGGCGCTCGTCGGGCATGCCCTGCACGACGCGCTCGACGCGCTGCCCGCCCCCCAGCGGGCCGCGCTCGCCCTCCATCACTACGCGGGCTACTCGGTGGAGGAGACCGCCGCCATCCTCGGAGTGCCCCTCGAGACGACCCGCTCGCGCCTCCGCGTCGCGCGGGAGCGCCTGCGCCAAGCGCTCGGGGAGGAACGGTCGTGAGTGCGCCGCAGTACCCCGACGACGACGCGCTTGACGCCGCCATCCTCCGGGACCTCGAGGCCCGGACACGCCACGCCTTGGACCGGGCGCGGCCGGTGGAACAGCTGGTCGGTGGCGCGGCGGTGCGCGGACGGGGTGGCTTGCAACCCGGACTCGCCGCGGCAGCGGCCGTCGCGATTCTGCTCGGCGTGGTTCTCACGCTGGGGGCAGCCGGCGTCTGGCTGGGCGCGACGCCTACAGCGTCGCCCAGCGCCTCCCCGCGCGCGGTGGTCTTCCCGCCGACCAGCATCAACTGGCCGGCCCTCCGCCGACCCCTGCATCTGCCGTCGCTGGCCGCGGGCGCGAGGTGCCCGGCGACACCCACGCGGACGATCGTCCCCGGGCTGGCGGCCATGGCAGGGGACGGCCCGCTCTATCCGCTGACCAGCGCGGGCTCCGGCGGGACGGTCTACTACGACGCCCCGTCAGCAGCCGGGCCGCAGGGCGTCGTTGTCACGTGGGTGGCGGCGCCGGGCGTGACCGGGCCCGCGCTCGTGCGAGGCCGCCGGCTCGACGCACCCGGGGCGCTCGGCTTCGGGCGCGACGAATACGCGGAGCTGCAGCTCACCCCCTACGACGCCGGCACCCCGATCGGGTCGACAGGCTACGTGGCCCTCGAGAGCGACCTGACCGTGATCCCGGCCCCCGGCTGCTACGCGTATCAGATCGATACGGCCACCACCAGCTCGGTCGTCGTCTTCGCCGCGCAACCGGCCTCCGCGCTCGCCGACACTCTTCGCCAGCGACCGCTGAACTTGCCGACGCTCGCGCCGGGCGCCACGTGCCCAGCCGGGTCGCCGCGCCCGGTGGCGAGCTGGGTGGGGCCTGCCATCGGTGCGGGACCCGTGTACAGCATCGGGTATGGCCCGGGGCCCGGCGCGATCCTCCGCTTCGGAGGGACGGCGGAAGCGGGCGGCTGGTATCTGGAGAAGATCCTCTGGCTCGCGGCCCCCCGGGCGAGCGGGCCGATCCTCGTGCGCGGTCACCAGCTCGATGGTCCCAATGCGGTGCGCTTCGGCGACGGGGCCACCCCAGCGGCCGATCTCCTCCTGAGTGATGTCTCGCAGGTCGGGGTGAGCGGCGGTGGCTTCGGGTGGCGCAACTTCGTGGCCTACACGCGGATCCGGGCTGCCGGCTGCTACGCGTACCAGGTCGACACGGCGGCCGGCAGCGAGGTCATGGTCTTCGCCGCGGCGCCGTAGCCGATGGGGCCACCCCAGGAGACGACTGCCAACGATGCCGACCCGCCATTGCGGCGTCAGGCGCTGCTCGTTCAGGCCCCACGGCCGCGAGGTGCTGTCCGGCGCAACGAGCATGAGTCGCCCGTCGGGCTCCGGGCGCGGCAGCCGCGCACGTCGGCCAGGCGATGGGGGGTCGGCGCGACGACCACGCCGTCGGCCGCCCGAATCACGGAGAGGACCTCCGGGATGGGGCCGCCGGTCGAGGCGAGCGTCGCCCCAGCCTGAAGGCCTGTGGATGAAGCCCGGGTCGTGACCCGGGAGCATCGGACCCTTGACGTACCGGCCCGTCTGCGGGACGGTGAGCGGGATGGAACGATCCCGTTCGGTTCGGATCTCGGTTGCCTGGGCCCGTCTGACGCCGAGAGCGCAGTTCGCCTGGTGGCTTTCCATCGTGTTGACCGCCGCCCTCCTCGCGGGATGTTCCCCGGACATGAGCGGCACGGTCAGCATCCCGACCACGCCGACCGCCGCGCCGGGGCAGCACCTGCTCTGCCAGACCGCCCAGATCCTGCCCTTCACCGTCGCCGGCGATCCGTCGAAATCGCCTCCCGTGTGGGGGATCGACCGCGCCGGTCACCCCTTCCCGATCGTGTGGCCGGCAGGCTTCCGGGCTCGCTTCAAGCCCAGCCTCGAGATCCTGGCTCCTGACGGGACGGTGATCGGGCATGGGGGCGATGTCATCACCGACGCCGGAGGCGGCGGAGGCGGAGACGGGGTGGTGATCTGCTCGATCGGCGGCAAGATCTGGTGAAGCCCGGGCGTCTCGCCGCTGACCCCTCCACCCGAGGAGGCCCGCGTTCGGATCGCCACCGGCTGTCGGACCGCCGACGTCAGGAGCGCGGCGTCGCCTGCGGCTCCACCGGCGTCAGGCGCGCGTAGGCCACGATCGCCAGGATCGACACCACGGCACCGATGAGGGCGCCGAGCGTGGTCACGATCAGGAACAGAGCATCGGACGAGAGTCCCATCGGCGGGGCGGACATCATCGCGACCGTCTGGGTCAGCCGATCGCTCTGGAAGCCAGCCCGAGCGGGAACCCGATGGCGAGGAGACCCCAGAACCCGCGCGGTGCGTCGTGGTCGAGCCACGCGCTCACGGGCACCCAGGCCGCGACGCCGCCGGCCGCGGTCAGGAGGACGTCCGGGCCGAAGGTGACGAGGTCCACCGACGGGTGGGCCCAGGTGGCGACCAGCCCGACCTGCAGCCCCAGGAACCCAAGATCGAGCCCGACGATGACCACGAGCAGCCAGGGCCGCGTGGCTCCGCCCGGGCGGAGCCGCAGGAGCCCAAGACCGATCAGGAGCGGCGCCAGGGTCCCCAGCGGCACCTGCACGTCGGACAGTACCGTCCACACCGACGGATTCGCGGTCAGCACCGACGGCGACCACGTGAAGACGGCGGCCAGCAACCACTCGGCCAGCGCCGTCGCCGCGAGACCGAAGAACAGGGGCCGCTGGCTGGTGGGTGCGTCGGGCACGCGCAGGAGCAGGGCCGCCGGCAGCAGCGCGACGAGCGCGGCCGCGATCGCCTGCGGACTCGCAGACAGCACGGTCGTCGCGGGTGAGCTCCCGACGAGCCAGCCCAGGCGCGCCACGATCACGCACGCGGCGCCGACCACGAACAGCCACCCGAGCGGCGGCAGCTCGAGCCAGTCGGGAAGAGGCAGCCGCGGGCCCATGGCCTCCGCCGGCAGGCCGGGCCGGTCGGGCGGGAGCGAGCTCATCTTTCGACCCTCCGTCCCGTGGAGCTCGGCGTCAAGGCCGCCCGTCCCCTGACGGTGCCGAGGACTCGACCTCGGGCGCAGTGGTGCTGACGAGCTGCGCGATCGGACGCGGCAGCACCGGCGGGGCCCCGTTGATCAGCGCGCTGAACTGCCAGACGAACGTGAAGAGGAAGGCGACGAAGGCGCCCACGAGCGCGTACGCGATGCCCACGAGGAGGCTCCGCGACCAGCGTGCCAGACTCGTGACCGCCAGCACGCCGGCCGCCGCCACGAGCGCGACGCCGGCACGGGCGAACCGATCGGCCATGGCACCCTCCGTGCGTCCCCCCGCCCGTGCACTCTGCCACGCGAGGCGCAGGCGTCAAGGGCGGGTGGCCCGGCAACGCCTGGAGCGGCTGGAGCGGCCCTCCTCAGCGTCCCGTCGCGAGCGCCCCGAACCAGTCCCAGGCCGTGCCACGGAAGACCGTCTGGATCGTGTCGGGCCCGGTCACGAAATGGCGTCGTCCGTCGGGAGCGATGCCGGTGATCGCCACCAGCGCCCAGCCGAGCCCGGGCTCGCGGTCTACAAGCAGCGCGCCGCTCACCATGACCGAGCCCGCCGGCCACCACTGCGCCGCCGGGGCGCGGGGATCCGGCGGCGGGAAGCGGAACCCCCCGCCGGGCGAGGCCGGCGGCGGGCCCACCTGGACCGGCGCCAGCGCGAACGGACCGCGCGCCGCTGGATCCAGGGCGGCCGGCCCTCCCCCGCTGGAGTCGGTGCCGACGCCGCGCCAGGCCTCGATGCGCAGGTCGTGCCAGCCGGCCAGCGCGACCGGATCGCGCAGGATCACCGCGACCCACGTGCGCGGATCGCCGGCGGTCGGAGCCCCCGAGCCGGACGCGTCGCTCCCCGTGGTGATGCCGTCCGGTGCCGGCGCCGCGATGCGGTCGTAGGAGGTGAGGTCCGGAGCCACGGCAGACGCACCGCCCCCTGACGAGACGACGCCCAGGGCGGGGGCCTCAAGGACGAGCAGCACCGAGAGCGCGACGACGAGCACGCCACCGAGGCCGATCGCGACGAGGCGACGGCGACCGAACGCGAGGTCCCGGCCCTGCCACGCGCCCACCATCCACCACGCGGGCAGCGCGAGCAGGACCACCACGGCCGGCCAGTTCAGCGGACCGGACCAGCCGAACAGCGCGTAGGCGGCCAGGGCCAGCCCTCCGACGAGGGCAACTGCGCGCCGCATCACCGCCACGCGGTACCCGGCTCGCCGCGCCAGGACCGGCGTCAGGCGCCGTGCCGCCACGTACGCCGCGAGCCCGAGCCCGAGCACGGCCAGCGCGGAGTTCCAGCCCTGGTCCGTAAGCAGCTGCCACTGGTACCCGAGCAGGACGGACCCCAGACCGACGAGCGCGAGGAGCGCGATCTCCGCGACCGCCATGACGGCCAGCCCGACGAGGAGCCCGTACAAGCTGCCGGTCGCCAGGGCCCACGTCCCCGCCCCGGCGGCAGCCAGCAGCCGGCGCGGTGTGCGCCGTGCCCGGGTCAGCGCGTCCGCCAGGTCGTCCGGCGACCCCAGCCGCTCGAGCGCCGCCCGTTCCGCCTGGTCGGGCGCCAGCCCCCCATTCTCGAGAGCCGCCGTGGCATCGGCGAGGTGGTCGGTCAGTTCGGCCACGATCTCCCGCCGCTCGTCCTCGGCGAAGGGGAGCCGGGCCGCGACCCGCGCGAGGAACGCGTCATGCGGGTCCATCGGCGACCTCCCCGCGGGTGACCTGGCGCACGCTCCGGGTGAACGCGTCCCATTCGCGCTCCTGCTCGGCCAGGAGTCGCAGGCCTGCGGCCGTGATCCGGTAGTAGCGCCGGCGCGGCCCCTGGTCGCCCTCCCGCCAGGAAGCCTCGAGCGCGCCTTCCGCCTCGAGACGATGGAGCGTCGGGTAGAGCCAGCCCTCCCCGGGCTCGATGAAGGTCCCGCTGCGCTCGCGGATCCGGGCCCCGATCTCGTACCCGTACAGCTCGCCGTCGCGCAGGACGCCGAGCACCAGCAACGCGGTGGTCCCCTTCAGCAGCTGCGAGCGCATCAGTCTCTCCACTACCTCACGTTGTGGGGTAGATGCTCCGCCTGCGGGAGGCACCGTGTCAAGAGGCGGCGAGGTTCCTGGGGCTGTCGACGGCCACGCCGCGCTGACGCGATCCGCTCCTGCGGTCCCCGGCCGAGGCGTGGCGTCAAGGGCCGGGAGCGGAGACCGTCAGAACATCGGCGAGGGCGTGGCCGCAGGCACCTGTCCACCATCGAGCAGCGTCCGGGACCCGAGCGGCTCGGACAGCCGGATCGTTGCCGGGGTGCCACGCGGCCCCGGGCACGTCTCGGTCCCGCCCAACGGCCGGACCCCAAGCGTGATCGTGACCGTCGTCGCCCCGTAGGCGATGACCGGAGGCCCGATCCGCCCGCTGGCCGGGCTCCCTCCTGAGCACGCCTGCTCCCAGACGAGCACGTGCAGCTCGGTCGCGCTCCCGCCGGGTGGCGAGTACGCCGGGTCGAGCGCCCAGCTCGCCGGACCGAAACCGGGCGCGATCACCACCGAGAGATGACACTGCCCGATGCTCCGCGGCTTCCAGCCGTCGACGCCGCGGGACACCTCGATCGACACCCATCCCGGCGGCCCGAGGGCATCGGTGCGGGCGAGGAACGTCGCGCCCGCGGCGTCCTCGGCGACGAGTCGCCAGGGCCAGGCGGCGGCACCCACGAACGACGCGGCGAACGCGGTGAGCGTGGCCCGCAGCGCGTCGTACGCGGGACCGGCAGCACGCGCCGCGCCGGTGGAGGCGTCGAGCGCCGAGCGCGGGAACGTCATGCCGCCGCAGGTGAGCATCTCGGCCGCTCCCGACATCGCGCCTGGCAGCGGCTCGGGCGATGCCGGCCACGTGACCAGGGGCGCCGGCGCGCTCGCGATCGCCATCGACGCCGCGACGGGCGACGACGATGCGGTGCGCGGTGACGGGGCGCCCGGGGATGGACTCCCGCTGCCAACCGACAGGGCGCTGCACGACGATGCGAGGACGAGCGCCGCCACGGATGCCAGCAGGCGCCATCGCCCGCAGATCACGACGCCGCTCCCCTCTCTCGGCAGCTCATGGTGCGAGCCGCGCGACGATCTGCCAGCCGGTCTGCGCGGGCCAGCCACCTGGCGGGTTCGACACCATCCGGACGAGGTACGTGGCCTCGCGCGGCACCATCCCCACGCCGTCGGGCTCCGACGCCGGGGACGGGGCGAACGCGCCGTACGCACCGGGCTGCACGCGGACCGCGCCGGGCGGCACGACGAGCGAGAACCCTGCGCCGTTGCGCTGCACCGGCTGCTGGGCCGCCGTCATGAGCCACGAGCCACCGCACGTATCGAATGGCGTGTCCGCCGGTGGCGCGCTCGCGAACGACGCGCACGGCACGGGTCCCTCGCCGACGAGCCAGGCGGTCACCGGGTGCACCTGGAGCGGGAGGCCGTTCGTGATGAGCGGGTCGGCGAGCTCGGACAGCGGCAGCGGAACACCGCCGACCCCGAGATACTCGA